>JBDTIR010000808.1:0-20249 GCA_039936275.1 Isosphaeraceae bacterium
ATCGACTCGGTTGGTCAGCAGTTCGGCGTCCCGGGAAGCCGGGTCTATTATCTGACAATCCCACCCACGTTGGTGCCGAACTGCGTCGAACACTTGCGAGACTCGGGGATGGTCACCGACCCCGACGACCAACGCGCCTTCACGAGAGTCATCGTCGAGAAGCCGATCGGCTTCGACCTGGACAGCGCCCGGCAGATCATCAGCGACGTAGGCTCGGCCTTCGCCGAGAGCCAGACGTATCGGATCGACCACTATCTCGGCAAGGAGACGGTGCAAAACCTGTTGGTCCTGCGGTTCGCCAACAGCATCTTCGAACCGCTCTGGAACCAGAAGTATATTGACCATGTGCAAATTACCGTGGCCGAGGAAGAGGGGGTCTCTCAGTTCGAAGACGGGCGGATGACCGCCAGCCGGATCGGATATTATGAGGGCGTCGGCGCCTTGCGCGACATGGTGCAGAACCATATGCTCCAGGTCCTCTGCCTGACCGCGATGGAGCCGCCGTACTCGCTCGGCCCCGACGTCGTGCGCGACGCCAAGTCCGGAGTGCTCCACTGCCTGCGACCGATGACCGAGGCCGACGTGCAATCTCAGGTCGTCCGGGCACAATACATCGACGGTGATGATCAAGGCGAGCCCGTCCCTGGCTATCGCGCCGAGGTCCGCCGCTATTACGAAGAACTGGCGCACAAGGCGGCGCCTCCGCAGTCCATCAACTCGACCACCGAGTCATTCGTGGCGATGCGCGTTTTCATCGACAACTGGCGATGGGCGGGCGTGCCGTTTTACTTGCGCACCGGCAAACGCTTGCCAAAGCGCTCCAGCGAAGTGGCCATCCAGTTCAAGGACGTGCCCAATGTTTTGTTCAACGCCCATCCCGACGTCCCGCTTGAGCCGACGGTCCTGGCCCTGCGGGTCCAGCCCGAGGAAGGTCTATCGATGCGCATCGCCTCGAAGCTTCCCGGGTCCAAGGTACACATCTATCCCGTGAAGATGGAATTTAATTATAGCTCCAGCTACGGCGGGCAGACGCCCGAAGCCTACGAGCGCCTGATTCTCGATGTGATGGCTGGCGACCCCACCTTGTTCATGAGGCGCGACGCGGTCGAAGCGGCCTGGAAATTCGTCATGCCGATCCTTAACCATTGGGAACAATCGCACGCCCGCTACCTGCCCGAATACCGCGCCGGCACCTGGGGACCGCTCGAAGCCGACCGGCTTATTGAGGCCGACGGCCGCCGCTGGAGATCGCTTTAGTTTGATCATATTGGCATCTTATTTTTAATAAATATTGTCTGAAATTTGGAATTCGTCGTCTGGAATCTGGAATTCGCGATTTCCAATAAGGGAAAGAGGGAGCCGCTTATGTCCACCGCGACCTTGGAGGCACAGGGGTTCGTTCCGGTCCCCGTGCGCGCGATCGAGAAGGAATTGGCGCGCCAGTTTCAGGCGGAACAAGACCCGGGGGGGCCGCCAATTCAGCGGGCCAGGCTGTCGAACTTGGTGATCTACTGCGACCGTACCGAGCAGGTCGAGATGGTCACGGCCGCCTTGCCCGAGATCATCGGCGTTCACCCGGCGCGGGTCTTGCTGCTGGACGTCGAACCAAGTAACGACGCCGGCGCGTTGACGGCCGCCGTGCGGGTGCGAACCAAATATGTTCACGGCACACAAGAGATCGGCTCCGAACAGGTGACGATCCGGGCCTTGGGCCAGGCGATCGACCATGTTCCCAACGTAGTGCGTGGGCTCTTGATCGGCGATCTGCCAACGAATCTCTGGTGGGCCTCGACGCAGCCGCCCCCGTTGGCGGGCCCGCTGCTGTACGACCTGGCCGATTCGGCGCAGCAGATTATCTATGACAGCTTCGCCTGGCCGGAGCCGGCGCGCGGGATCGCAGCTACGGCCGGTTGGCTGGCCAAGTTCGAGCGCGGAAGGGAGCAGGGGGGTCTTTATCGGGTCGCTTCGGACCTGACCTGGAGGCGGCTCAAACCCTGGCGAAAAACCCTGGCCCAGGCCCTTGATCCGGCCACCGCCCCAGGCGCTTTGGCTTCCGCGGCCGACGTGCTGATTGAGCACGGCCCCCACTCGGTCACCTTCGCCTGGAGCCTGGCAAGCTGGTTGATCCAGGGCCTTGGCTGGCATTCTGGCGGCGCTTGGGTCAAGCCTGGTGAGCAGATCGACTGGCACCTGACCTCCCCGGGTGGGCCGCGCCACCTCTGCCTCCGACGCCTGGGCGACCGGCCCAGCGGCATCCACCAGGTGCGCATCTCGTGCGCCATTGACGACGCCCCGTGCGGCTTGACCATCTCCCCTTGCGAAGAAGCACGCCGACTCCGGATCGTGCTCGAAGGTGGCGACGCCGCCGCGCGTACCGTCACCATGACCACCCCCTCGCTCCCTGAACTGATCGGCCAACAACTCTCCGATCGCGAACGCGACCCGGTCTTCCGCGCTACCATGACCGTGGCCCAGACCCTGGCGCAACGCGTGCTCGATACACAACACATTAAATCGAATTGACTTCCCACTCAACATGGTCACCAAAGAACATCAACGCCTTCGCGAAGTCCACGACGACATTCACGGCTGGCGGCGCTGGGGACCTTACCTCGGCCTCCGCTCGTGGGCGACCGTCCGCGAAGACTACAGCACCGACGGCAACGCCTGGGGCTACCTGCCGCACGACCTGGCGCGAAGCAAGGCCTACCGCTGGGGCGACGACGGCATCGCCGGCCTCTGCGACCGCTACCAACTGCTCTGCTTCGCGCCCGCGTTCTGGAACGGCAAGGACCCGATCCTCAAGGAACGGCTCTTCGGTCTCACCCCGCCCGAAGGAAATCATGGCGAGGATGTGAAGGAATATTACTTTCACGTCGATAATACACCGTCTCATTCCTACATGAAGTTTCTTTACAAATATCCCCAAGGGGAATTTCCCTACGCCTTGCTGGTTGACGAGAACCGTCGGCGAGCGGGGCAGGGGTTCGAGTTCGAGTTGCTCGACACGGGAATTTTCGACGAGGACCGTTATTTCGACATCGTGATCGAATACGCCAAGGCGACGACCGACGACATCGTAATCCGGATCGAGGCGTTCAACCGGGGGCCAGACCCGGCCCCCTTGCACATCTTGCCGCACCTCTGGTTCCGCAACACCTGGTCATGGGGCCCGGAATCCTCGCCCGAGCCCCGGATTCATCCAGGGCCGACGGGCGAGGGGTTCCTCAGTCTGCGTACCGATGATTCCAGCGTCGAAACCCTGGCCGATATCCCGGTCGAATATCGCCTCGGCCCGCGCGTGCTCTACGGCCAAGGGGGCGGCCAGGCGCGGTTTACCGACAATGAGACCAACGGTCCTCGCGTCTTCGGCCCGGGGGCGATCAGCCGGAAACCGCACGTCAAGGACGCCTTCCACCGGGCGATCATTCACGGCGAACACACCACCAACCCCCGCCAGTTCGGCACCAAGGCGACGTTTCACTATGTCTTTGACGCCGTCCCGCCGGGCGGTTCGGTCGTCGTCCGCCTGCGGCTCACCGACCATCTGGACCTCTTCACTCCTTTGGCCGAGGTGGACCCGGTCATTCAGCTTCGCAAAGGGGAGGCCGATGAGTTTTACGAGGTGATCCACCCCCCTTTGGCCACCGAGGACGAGCGCCTGATCCAGCGCCAGGCGTTCGCCGGCCTGCTCTGGACCAAGCAGGTCTACCTCTTCGACGTCCATCGCTGGCTTGACGGCGACAACCCCGACTGTCCTCCGCCTGCCTGGCGTCCCTTGATCCGCAACGGCCACTGGCGGCACCTCAACTCGATGCGGGTGATGACCCTGCCCGACGCCTGGGAATATCCCTGGTTCGCCGCCTGGGACCTCGCCTTCCAGTGCGTCGCGTTCGCCTTGATCGACCCGAAATTCGCCATGGAGCAACTCTGGATGCTCCTGTTCGAGCAGTTCCAGCACTCCAACGGTCAGATTCCCGCCTATGAATGGGAGTTCTCCGACCTCAACCCGCCGGTCCACGCCTGGGCCGTCTGGCGGGTCTACAACATGGCCCGGATCTATCAGGCCCGCTATTACAATGATCATACTCCCGACCGCGACTTCCTGGAGCGTTGCTTTCATAAACTCTTAATCAATTTCGCGTGGTGGATTAACAAGATCGACAGCGAGGGCAATAATATTTTCGAAGGGGGTTTCCTTGGACTGGACAACATCACGGTTGTTGATCGGAGCAAGGTTTGCGACGACGGCGCGGTCCTGGAACAGTCCGACGCCACCGGCTGGATGGGAATGTTCTGTCTGGTGATGCTGCGCATGGCGCTCGACCTGGCGAAGGAAAACAAGGTTTATGAAGGCTTGGCGACCAAGTTTTTTCAGCACTACGCCTATGTCGCCAACGCGATGAAGCACATGGGCGGGCGTGATTATCAGCTCTGGGACGAGCAAGACGGCTTCTTCTACGACGTGCTCCGCTATCCAGACGGTCGGTTTCACAAGTTCCGGGTCCGGTCTTTGGTCGGCCTGATCCCGCTCTACGCCGTCGAACGGCTCGAAGAAGACTGGATCGAGCCGTTCCATGAGTTCAACGCTTGTCTGGCCTGGTTCCTCAGGAACCGTAAGGACCTGGTTGAGAACGTCGTCCACCACGTCGAGCATAACGGCAAGACAACTCACGTCCTGACGATTGTTGATCCCGACCAGCTCGGCCGGATCATCGAACGGCTCTGGGACCCCGCTGAGTTCCTCTCCGACTTCGGAATTCGCAGCCTGTCCAAGGCCCACCAGGCCGAGCCGTTCGTCTTTGACGGCAGCCTGGTCGGCTACGAGCCCGCCGAGTCGTCGTCGAAGCTCAAAGGGGGCAACTCGAACTGGCGAGGACCGATCTGGTTCCCGACCTGCTTCCTCTTGATCGAGTCGATGCGCAAACTCGGTAAGGCGTACGGCCCGACCTTCGCCGTGCAAACCCCGGGCTCCGACGGCCAGCCGATCACCTTCCCCGAGATGGCCCGCGCCACCGCCGACCGCCTGATCCGGATCTTCACCCGTGACGACCAGGGACGCCGCCCGGTCTACGGCGGCACTCGCAAGTTCCAGGACGACCCCTACTGGAAGGATTACATTCTCTTTTTTGAATATTTTCACGGCGACAACGGGGCGGGGCTGGGGGCCTCGCACCAGACCGGCTGGACGGCCCTGGTGGCGTCCTTGATTGACGAGTGGCGGCGGTAGAACTAGAACCGCCCCCGTCAACGGTGTCGTCAAGTTGGATCAAACGCCGCCCGAACGTCCTTGAGCGATTTGCGCGGTCGGGTCCTGGCCCGTTCCTGGCAATCATCAAGAAAGGCCATGAATTCGGGATTCGACCTGAGCGCCAGCACCTCCCGATCCCCGTCATCGACTGCGACGAGAGCGAACCTGGTCTGGTTCCCCTCGGTCAAGAACACGACGTCGCCATCGGCCGCCTCTTGAAGAATCCGTTCCAGGGTCAGCCCTTTCGAGTCGAGCGAAACCGTCTTCATAGAGGATACTCCTTTCCACCAATGAACAAAATATTGTGTGACTTGACTCCGATCGCGACCACGACGACCACATTCTGTTTGAGATCGATGCTCTAGAATATCCGATAGTCTCGCATGCGAAGCTCCCAAGCCGCCAGGGGATTTTCCCGCAAAAGCTTACGGTGACGTGTGGCAACACCAGGCTCATGCTCAAGCTGGACCTCGATCGCTTCGAGGACAGTTGCCCGATCCCTCGGACTCAGCTCCCGCAAGTGTTGCTCGGCATCCTCGGAGAACTCGATCGCGTAAGCCATCTGGTGTGCTCCCCAGGCGGTCGCGGGCTAACTGCGCATGTTTACTCCGTCCACTCAAACACATGATATCCCCACTCGGGCATATCCAGATAAAGCCCGCGCGCGGCCAGGTCGTCGCCGCTGCGTTCGTAGCGGTTGGGGCCCATGAGATCCTGCAGGATGTGCGTTTTGCCGTGGAGGCCGTCGAGGGGTAGGCCGATCGTACACTGTCCCTCGGTCGGCCCATAGTTGACGACGACGAGGAGCCGACGCCCGTCGGGGCCTTCTCGGCAGAAGGCGACGAACCGATCCCAGGTCGGGTTCGTCTCCCAGGCTGGGCGGCAATCGAGCAATCGCCAGCGGCCTTGATGGGCTTCTGGCCGGCGCAGGACGGCGAGCAGACGTTCATAAAACGCAAGCAAAGGCTCGTCCACCGGCTCATCAGGACGTCGGCCGAGATGGACCGAGAGCCGGACCTTTCGGCCTTCAAGCTGTCCTTCGTGGATGAATCGCAAGCCGGGAGCCAGAAACGCCAAGACCGCCGCCGCCTGGTGAACCTGTGGAGAGAACTCGGCGGCGGCCCGCTCCTCGTCGTGGTTCTCCAGGAAGCGGACCAGACGCCCTTGGTCCTCTGGATCAGCCCGGAGGTGCGCGCGAACCGCTGCGGCGTCCAGCGCGCGGAGCTGGTCATACAGTCGCTTGTCGTAAGCGTAATCAAACCCCTGACGCAACAAGGCCTGTTCCAGGTCCCAGTAGACCTCGGCCATGAACAGGAATTCCGGGTGGTCCGCCTTCACCCGGGCGATCGCCTCCGGCCAGAACGGGGCGTCGATCGGCGTTGCGCCGTCAGCGGGGCGCGAGGCGTCGCCCCAGGTTCGTTGAATGACCTCAGGCAACAAGAGCATGGCCATATCGCAGCGCACGCCGTCGCAGAGGTTAGCGATCTTCGCCAAGGTCTCGACCATCGCGGCTCGCGCCCCCGGGTGGCGGTAATTCCACTGAAACGTGTCGGGCCAGCCCGGGAAATACGGGTCGCGACCGTGGGCCAGGATGACCGGCCCTTGGACCGTCTCGACCCTGGCGTAGTTCTCCGGGGCGCGGGCCAGGTCCGCCTCGGTCCCCTGGATGTAAAATTCCGGCCGCTCACGAACCCGGGGATGATCGAGGGCCGTGTGGTTCGGCACGAAGTCAAGCAAGAGCCGCACGTCTCGATCGCGCAGCCTCGACCGCAGGCGTTGCAGGGCGGCGTCACCGCCAAAATTCCGATGCACCGTGTAGTTTTGGACAGCGAAGGGAGAGCCGCAGATGTCGGCCGCCTCGTCCAGATCGGGCAAGATCTCGCGATAGTGCCTGACCCAGTCCGGGTTGGACCGCGAGATCGCGAGCCCGGCGGGTCCGGTCTGCCAGACGCCCAGGAGCCAGACCCAGTCAAAGCCGAGTTCGGCGATCCGGTCGAGCGTGGCGTCGGCAACGTCGTCAAGCGTGGCGGCTTTGCCCAGCGCTCGGAGCCAGGCGCGGGTATTGATTTCGTAGAGCAGGGGGGACGCATCGTGTTCCATCATATAAGCCGCCCGTTGATCCAGGGCCCTTCGTCGGTTCGAGATAATCCCCCAAGGCACGGACAACCTTGCCGCTCCGGATCGATCCTCGACGCAGACCGTTGTGACCGCATTGGTCAAACCCCAACGACGACCGACCGCGGATCAATGCGAATCGCCCGCCCATTGCGATTTTTCAAAAATTCTGACCAGGGGTCATTCATTCTGCCCGGTTCTATGTCATAAAGAAATGGGCGGGTGCAATCAATGGACTACCCTTTCGACGAGCAACAGCGTTGCCAAATCGTGCGTTGAACTTTTGAAATAACGGGGAGGAACCGATCGTTGAAAATTACCTTGGTCCCCTCTTCGCCCTCAAGCGGCGAGATGGCGAGGAACCAGTTTCTCACATCGTTTTTGATCAACGAGACGATCGCCGTCGATGCCGGCAGTCTCGGCTTTTACGGCTCCCCTTGGGAGCAAACCCGGGTCCGCCACGTTCTGCTGACCCACACGCACATCGATCATATCGCCTCGCTGCCGATCTTTATCGAAAACACCTACGACGCCCAGCGCGACTGCGTGACGATCCACGGTAGCGAGGCCGTGCTCGACTGCCTCCGCCGCGACGTCTTCAACGACCGGGTCTGGCCCGACCTGTTTCGCCTCGCACCCCCGGGCGCGCCCTTCCTGCGGTTCGAGCGTCTGGAGGAAGGTTGCCCGATCGAGCTCGACGGCCTGCGGATCACTCCGGTCGCCGTCCATCATGCCGTGCCGACCCTCGGCCTGATCATCGAAGACCCGGGCGCGGCGGTCGTCATCGCCAGCGACACCGGCCCAACAGAAGAGATCTGGCGCCTGGCCAAGACCACGCCGAACCTCAAGGCCGTCTTCCTCGAAGCGGCCTTTCCCGATGCCTTGGCGACCCTGGCGACCCTGGCCAAGCACCTGACCCCTACCCTGTTCGCCGCCGAGGCGCGCAAACTCCCAATGGGCGTTCGCTTGATGGTTGTCCACATCAAAGCCCGGTATTTCGCCCAGATCACCGCCGAACTCGACGCCCTGGGCCTCCCCAACCTGGAAATCTGCCAGCCGGGGGTTGCTTATGACTTCTGAGCACGGGCCCAACGTCTCATTTTGCGTCGGACATCGACGCAAACACGACAAGCGTACAAGAACGGATACATCCGGTTGACGTTCCCTATCCGCCGAGAATCCAGGCTGGACGTGCGCCTTACGTTGATCGTGCCCCCTGACCAAAGCGAACACCCCGGCAACGGGTTCGATCCCTTTGAAAGGACCGAAGGCCGTTTGCCAGGGCGTCACGTCAAGGCTTGCTTGGCCGGTTCCTTCAACGGACCCAACTCAAGGAATCAAAGGCAAGGCGTCCTTCCCGGACGGATTCCATCCCGTTGTTTTGAGATAGATCAGCGCGGCGGGGCCGGAGCCGGGGCCGGGCGAGCGGTCCCGAAGCTAGGGACAGGGGCGACCTGTTCCGGAGTCTGACCGGACCTGATCAGGTTGCCCAGAGAATTCGCCGGTTCGGCCACCTGGAGCTTACCGAGTTGGCTGAAGACAACGCGCCTGGCCTTGTCAAGCTCTTTCTGCGAGAGCTGGCCGTCAGCGTCGGCGTCGAGGATGTCGAACGCGATATGGGCGGGCTCGGTGAGCGCCTTGACCCATTCGTCCTTGCTCAGCGTACCGCTCTTGTCGGCGTCCGCCATCTGGAACGAAGCCTGCGAGGCTGAGCGGGCCGCGCCAATAATCGCGGCGTTGATCTCGGTCGGGCTCATCTGGTTGTCGCGGTTGGTATCGGCCGCGGCGAAGAGCCCCTGTACGACCGTTTGCACTGCCTGACGCACCTCGCTCGCCTGGAGCTTCTGGTCATTGTTGGCGTCGAGCAGGTTGGCCAGCCCCTGGACCGGGTTCTGCTGGGCCGTCTTTTCAGCCTGATCCCCCGCGGCTCTCTTGGTACGGGTTGCCTTGGCACGCTCCACGACGAACTTCAACCAGGGCTTCTGCTTCAGCAGCGAGTCACGCGCCGCCTGGGCCTCTTCCCGGGTCACGATCCCGTCGCCGTCCTGATCGGCCCGGAAGAAGAACCCGCCGACCACAAGATTGGCCGCGTCGATGGCCTCCTTCTGCGAGATCTGGCCGTCGAGGTTGGTGTCGGCCAGTTTGAATAGCATCTTGCCCGTGTCCTGCACGTCTTGCAGACTGTCAATCGGGCCTGGAAGATCGTTGCCGCTCAAGGCATTCCCGACCGCCTGATTTTTAGTTTTAGGCTGGGTAGCCGGGGCCGCCGCCGGTTCCTGCGCCTGCGCCAAAGGTGCCAGGATCAGGCAACCCATACCCAGCGCCGCAAGCGTCCGTGACCAGTTCATTTTCAACATTCCGTGTGCCTCCCGTTTGGATTTCTCATAATCGATCCGCCACATCGCAACAAAAGGTCCGCCGAACCATCCGGTCGGCCTCGTTGCTTCGACGACCGTTGAGACCCAATGCAAGGGGGATGCCGACACGAAAACCCGCCGCTCTCGAACGTCGCTGGAGACCTGAAATTCCTTACCTAAATTCCCGGGCCCTTTGCAGATTCACACTGGATTGATACGCTTAATCCAATGTTGATTTTAAGTTGACCGCAATTGCCCACGAACCGCGCAGCGGTTTGCCGCCCTCGGTTCTCGCGATTTCTAACGACCATCAAACCCGAGTTAGCGGTACATCTGGCCACGACCGACGGCCTCGAATGCGTGGCGGTAGTGCTGGATCTCGGGTGTTTGGTGACCATCAGGCCAGAGGATGGCCACGACGTCGAACCGGCAGGGGCATTCGAGCAGGTTGTGCCGTTTGAGGAAGTGGAGCGCCGTCAGAGTAATTCGGCGCTGCTTCTCGGCGGTGACGGCCTCGGCGGGCGTCCCTCGACGCCGGGTCTTGACCTCGACGAAGACCAAGGTGGGGCCGTCCCGAGCGATCAGGTCGATCTCGCCTTGCGAAGTCCGGTAGCCCCGGACGATAATCCGCAGACCTTGCCGGCGGAGGTAACGGGCCGCCGTCCGCTCCCCACGGTCCCCAAAGAGCCGGCTCAGCAACGCGCGAACGGCCGGGTTCATGTTGGGGTCAAGCTCCCACTTCGGAACACCGAACCTCGAATGGCATCAACGGGGGACGCCGAGACTCTGCTCGATCTCGGCCGCTTGGGAACTCCAGGCGCCTGAGCGTCGGTTCGCCTTGAAGAACCCGGCCGGCCGCCCTGTCCGCAACTCATCGCTCTGCTCCTGGCCTCGCTTGGCCGCCGGATCATCCAGGACGACGATGGGCGGCTCGGTCTTCGACCGGAGGCCGTGGCCGATGGTTTCACAGCCGGCCAAGGTCGCCCACGATGCGCAGGCGACCGTCAAAGCGAGCCAGGTTCGACGACGCTTCATCGCGACACCACCCCCAAACAAAGGGCCGGCGGGCGGCCCTTCGACCAAAAGAGGACAAACGGGGCGTTTGATCGCCGTTCCAAAGAGCGAACCGGCGAACGCTCCCCGCGATGGGAACTCGGGCGCGGATCTTGCCAGAAGCCCCGGTTGGCGTCTAGGTCGATTTCGATCCGTCGCCCAAGTTCAAAACCGGTTCCCAGTCCGTCGCGCCGGGTTCAGACCGCGCCCAGGCCGGGTTTGCCCAGGCCGGCCGTCTTCATTGTGCCGTCCTTGACGATGAACAGGCCAGGGAATTTCTTCTCCCACCCCTGGTTGGCCACCGGCACATACTGCCTGGCGTTCGCCTCGATCGCGTGAACCGTCGGAATATGGGCCGAGAGGCTGGCCGATTGAATCAACGAGGCACCGGGGCAGGTCAGATCTTGAACACAGAGGAACATCTTGAACTTCTGCGCCGCCGCGGCCAAGACGACCGCGTGACTCTGCCCCTTGCACGCCTTCAGGGCGACCCCTGTATAGCCCATTTCACGCGCCAGGAGCAAATCTTCATAATTAATCAATGACTCATCGATCACAACCGGACGCAGCTTCGCCGCCTCGGTCATCACGTTCTCGCGATGGGCGCGGAGGTCGCGCGCCGTCGGTTGCTCGACGTACTGGATCCGGTCATAGCCCTTGGGCGTCTGCTCCTTGACCCGGCGCATGAAGTCCAGCAAATACCCCACGTTGGGGGCCTTCTCATTGAAGTCGAGCGAGTACACCCAGGTCTCGACCCCGCGCTTTTTTTGCGTTTCGGTGGCCACGCGGTCCACGCGCACAACCCGGTCCACGTCCCAGTCCAGGTCTTCGCCGTTGAGCTTGATCTTGAGGTGGGTCAGGCCGTTATAGTTGATCCACTCCGGCAAGGTCTCGGGCAAGCCGTCGTCAATCCGGTGTGTGATATCCGACGCCTCGATCGGATCGACCGCCCCGACCAGGTGATACATCGGCATCCTCGGCTTCGGCTCGGCCGAGACGTACTGGCTGATGTATTCACCTTGATACTTCGGTCCCAGATAATGAGACAGGTCGTGCGACATGAACTCCGGACCATACGTCTGGTAGCAGTTCAGGCCGTGGACCTTGCCGAATGCGTCATGAATCGCCGCGTCGAACGGGCTGGCCGTGACCAGGGTACACATCGCGGGGATCGGCTCGACCAACTTGAGTTGCTTCGTCACTTCGGCGGCGGCCTTGTGATATTCGGGGTCGAGGTCACCATTGATATCGATCGGGTGGCCGGTCCCGTCATAATCGGCGGTGAGCTTCTGAATCCGCCCGGCCAGCGTCTTCATCGCTCCCAGAGTGTCGTCATATGACAAAGTCTTCGACGGGAACGACCAGACGTTACCCAGGGGCATCGACCCGAACCCCTTGGCGACCTTGCCGTTTCTGGTCCTCACGGTGCAATGGACGTTCAGGAGCGTCACGCGATCGACGATGTTGCCGCCGAACTTGAGCGGGGTCCGATAGAGAAAATCCTCGTACTCGTGAGACAGGTCTTCAATCCGGACGTCCGTCGCCTTCGGCGAGGCCAGGAACGGGGCCCCTTTGGCCCGCAAGGCGCCCATCCCGAGCATCGAGACCGGGACGACGGCACGCAGGACGCTTCGCCGGGTCACCATTGCCATCAGAATTCCCCTTGTTCTTGCAGTCGAGGCCAGCCCCGTGCGACCGTTTGATCATTCGCGATGAGCTGTTAGCGTGCCAGAACCGAAGGCCCGCCGCAAGAGCGTGAACCGGCATTGTTCCTCGACGCCGAAGGACCAGGCACGAACATTTGGTCGTGACATCAAGAGAGCCGCGTCGCGGAATCGATGACCGCCAACTCCACGACCACCGACGGAACATCATCATTGGCCAGGCTCGCGGAATTCCCAAACCCCGAAATCAGCCGCCTCGACCGTTGAGACGGCATGAAGACCCGGGTATTGCTAACTGCTGGACTGGCGTTTATCATGCCGGAAACGCGGCATTCCTGGTGCAAAGAAGTGAGAGTCAATGGATGGGACTGAATTCTACAGACCATTCCACGGCATTTCAAGACGATTTGAGAGCGGGCACCGTTCGTCCTCTGTTCCTCCAAGGGGACTCCCTGGACGTCTTGAAGGCCCTGCCGAGCAAGTCGATTGACTGCTATGTCACGAGCCCACCGTATTGGGGCCAGAGAAATTATAACGGAGGTGGGATCGGGATGGAGGTCCATTATCAGGATTACGTGGTGGATTTATGCCGCTGCATCTTGCCGGTTCCCGCCTCGATCCGCAACCCGATGCGGTCGCTTATCCCGGTACGGCGTTTGCGTGACTCGTCCCCTGCTTCAGCCCAACACCCGCATCAGAAATTCCAACAGGTATAGGAATTACATACATGGGCACGCGGAAGGATGACGCAAGCAAGACAGACGCCGACCTCGCCACAGGGACAGGGGGCGAGACCCATCAAACGGCGAGCGGCGATACCCCGGTTCTGACCACCCAGCAGGGCATTCCGGTCTCCGACGACCAGAACTCGCTCAAGGCCGGTGCTCGTGGCCCAACGCTTCTGGAAGACTTTCATTTCCGGGAGAAGATCTTCCACTTCGACCACGAGCGCATCCCCGAGCGCGTCGTCCATGCGCGAGGTTATGGAGCCCACGGCTACTTCGAGAACTACGAGCCAATCCCAGGACTCACGAAGGCCGACGTCTTTCAGCGCAAGGGTGAGAAGACACCGGTCTTCGTCCGCTTCTCCACCGTCGCCGGCAGCAAGGGCTCGCCCGACGTGCCGCGCGACGTCCGTGGATTCGCGGTCAAGTTCTACACCAAGCAGGGGAACTGGGACCTCGTCGGCAACAACATGCCCGTTTTCTTCATCCAGGACGCAATCAAATTTCCCGACCTCGTCCACGCCGTCAAACCCGAACCAGATCGCGACTTCCCCCAGGCCCAGTCCGCCCACGACAACTTCTGGGACTTCATCACGCTCACACCTGAATCCATGCACACGATTATGTGGGTCATGTCGGACAGGGCGATCCCGCGCTCCTTCCGCTTTATGGAGGGCTTCGGCGTCCACACGTACCGCATGGTCAACGCCGATGGAAAGTCGACCTTCGTGAAGTTCCACTGGAAGCCCAGGCAGGGGCTTCAGTCGGTGGTCTGGAACGAGGCGGTCAAGATCAACGGGGCCGACCCTGACTTCCACCGTCGCGATCTCTGGGAGGCGATCGAGACGGGCGACTTCCCCGAGTGGGAACTCGGAGTTCAGATTTTCGACGAGGCCTTCGCAGAGACGTTCGAGTTCGACGTACTCGACCCCACCAAGATCATCCCCGAGGAGCAGGTGCCGGTGACGCTTATCGGCCGGATGGTTCTCGACCGGCGCGTTGATAACTTCTTCGCTGAGACCGAGCAGGTCGCCTTCTGCACGCAGAATATCGTCCCCGGGCTCGATTTCAGCGACGACCCGCTGCTTCAGGGGCGGAACTTCTCCTATCTGGACACCCAGCTCAAGCGCCTTGGCGGCCCGAACTTCACTCACATTCCGATCAACGCGCCGAAGTGTTCGGTCTCGCATTTCCAGCAGGACGGCCACATGGCCATGCACAACCCCAAGGGGCGGGTCAACTACGAGCCGAATTCCTGGTCCGACGGCGGCCCGCGTGAATCCCCCGAGTTGGGTTTCAAGTCCTATCCTGAGCCGGTGGCAGGCCCAAAGGTCCGCGTCCGCTCTGAGACGTTTGCCGACCATTACAGCCAGGCCCGACAGTTTTACATTAGCCAGACCGAAATCGAGCAGCGCCACATCGGCAACGCCCTGACGTTTGAGTTGAGCAAGGTCCAGACCCCTGCAATCCGGGCGCGGATGGTCTCTCACCTACTCAACATTGACACCGGGCTCGCCGAGACGGTAGCCAAGGGTCTCCGACTCAAGGAGATGCCCAAGCCTGCCAAGGCCGCCAAGCCAACGCGCCAGGATCTCAAGCCGTCTCCGAAGTTGAGCATTATCAAGAACGGTCCCGAACGGTTCGCCGGACGCAAGGTTGGTGCCCTCGTCACCGACGGCGTCGACGCCGCGATTCTTGCGGCACTGAGCAAGGCGCTCAAGGCCGAGGGGGCGATGCTCAAACTGATTGCCCCGGAAGTCGGCGGCGTCAAGGATTCCGCAGGGGCCTGGCATGACGCCCACGAGAAGCTCGAAGGCGGTCCGTCGGTGCTCTTCGACGCTGTGGCGATCCTTCCCTCGAAGGAGGGAGCGGCGCAACTGACCATGCTCCCCGCCGCTCGCGACTTCATCGCCGACGCCACAGCGCACCGGAAGTTCATCGCGTACGGGGCCGATGCCACCCCCTTGCTGGAGAAGGCGGGTGTTACCCTCGACAAGGGTTTCATTCCGCTCAACAAGGCCCAAGACTCCGACGAATTCGTCGTCGAGTGCCGCAAGCTCAGGTTCTGGGACCGCACCGCCGCCGAGCAGTAAGACACTTGCTCGTGCTCCGAGTGCAGGCCATTCACGTCAAGTGCCCCGCTCCGACCGGCCGTGGGCGTCCGCAACGCCGTTCTCACCATGCCGGTGAGCGGCGGAGCGGATTATTGACTGTGCCTCTCCCATATCGACCCGATGAGAATGAGAGGCTGGAATGGTTGAGCCGGGGCTTTGGGGGGCGCGGTGGGCGGCCCGGCGCTTGCCTTTGGCGACGAGCATCAGGTTGCGGGTGTAGATAAAGATACCCATCGCTTGACCGACCGCCCAGACCGGCTCCTCGCGGTGGATCGCGTAAAAGAGGGTCGTCATGCCGCCGGCCAGGCTCAGCCACCAGAAGGCGATCGGCACAACCGAATCGCGCTTACGCTCTGAGGCGATCCACTGCGCCAGGAACCTGGCGAAGAAGACGGACTGGCCGAGGATGCCGATAATGAGCCAGAGCTTCGAGTCCGACATCAATCAAGTCTCCAGGGGGGCGGTTTGCCGGGTCTGTGCGTGCGGGGTAGACGGAGTCGAGACCTCAGCGGACACCGTCGCCAACTCGTAACGCACGGGCCGACGCATCAGCCAGGCGACGCCGAGCAGGTCAACCACGACCTTGATTGATCGATTGCGCAGATTATAGTGCGACGCACCATGCGGCCTGGGACGGTGATTCACCGGCCTCTGCACGATCCGGCACCCTTCGCGGATCAGTAAAGGACCGTAGAACCGGTGGACGCCGTGGAACATCGGGAACCGCAACGCCACCTCGCGCGGAAAGATCCGCACGGCGCAGCCGGTGTCAATAATCGACTGACCCAGCACGGCGTTGCGAACCCGGTTGGCCCATCGGCTGATGATTCGTTTCGACCAGACGTCCTGACGCTTAACCCGCCATCCCAGGGCGGCGTCGTGCCCTGGCAAAACGTCCCAGAGTGAGGCCAGGTCGGCCGGGTCGTTCTGGAGGTCGGCGTCGAGAATCGCCACCCAATCCCCCCTGGCCGCGCGGAAACCGCAGGCCGTCGCCGCCGACTGGCCGGCATTGCAGGCGAACCTGATCGGCCGCAACTCGGGAGTGCCGGCCGCTAACCGGCGCAAGACCGCCTGTGAATCGTCGGTCGAACCGTCGTCGATAATCAAGATCTCGAAGCCGTCGAGCCGGTTTCCTTCAACCCGACGAGCGACCAGGGGGCGGAAGGCGTTGACAACTTCATCGACCAGTTGCGGCAGGCTGGCCGCCTCGTTCTTGGCCGGCACGATGATCGAAAGCACGGCGTTGCGCCCGCCAGAAATAGCCCCGCCCCCCCTTTCGCCGCTCGCCGCCAAACGGGCGGCCGTGCCGGGGCTCGGACTGGGACTCTGTGACGGATCTTGCCTCATCGACGACATTGCGCGGGCCTCCTTGCCTTGCCTCTGCCGATCCGACGGGCGAGCGTCGAGGACCCATCCTTTGGTCCGTTCGGTTCACTCGAGCCGGCATTGTCTATTGGACCGCCCGAGGCGTCCAGGGCAAAGCGCATTATCGGCACGATCACCCCCAAGACTCTTGCATTCCGTCCCTTTGGTTTGACAAACGGTCGCCCCTTCGGCTAAGGTGCCGCTGCAAACCCACGGACCAAGGCCGCCCCGGACAAGGACGTTCCGGACCTATGAGCACCACCCTCGCCCCAAAATCCGCCGCGCCTAGACTGCTACCCACCGCTCGGCTTCTGCCCAACCGGTTCAGCCTCAACCTTTATGGCGACCCCGACGCCGAGACCAACGGCCTGCTGGAAAGCATCCAGGCCGAAGGGATTCTCGTCCCCCTGGTCGTCGCCCCTGACGGCTCGGCCTGGGAAGTCGTCTCCGGCCATCGCCGCCTGGCCTGCGCCCGGGCCCTCGGCCTGACCAAAGTCCCTTGCCAGGTCCGCGAGTTCGCCGACGATGAGTCCCGCCGTCGAGCGGTCCTCGACTATAACCGTCAACGACGTAAGAACTTCAGTCAATTGATGCGGGAAGCCGACGCCCTCGAATCGCTCCTCAGCGCCGAGGCTGATCGCCGCCGTCGGAACAATTTGCTCCAGAACCAAGGGGGCGTCGCCGAGCGTCTGAATCCCGACGCTCGGCCAGGGCGCACCGACGCTACCATCGCCCAGCTCTTGGGGCTTGGCGGCAAGGACCTGTACCGCCAGGCCCGCGCCGTCTGGCGAGTCGCCCAAGGGGCCGACCCCCGCGCCTTGAGCGGCGTCGCCCAGCTCGACGCCGGCACCAAGACGGTCCATGCAGCTTATAAAGACCTGCGTCGCCGCGACCGCTTCACTGCCGGCTTCCGCCCGACGCCCTACGACGTCTGGCCGTTCAAGCACGACCGGGCCTTCGGCCTGCCACACCCCGGCTCGATTCCCCCGGCGATCGTCGCCCATGCGTTGCATTATTACACCACGCCCGGCGCACTTGTCGTTGATCCGATGGCCGGCGGCGGCACGACCCTGGACGTCTGCGAAGCGATGGGACGCCGGTGCCTTGCGTATGATATTCACCCTGTACGCCCTGAAATCCAGAACTGGAACGTAAAGGACGGCTTTACGCCCGAGTCCAGCGGATGTGACTTGATTTTCTGCGATCCTCCCTATCATACCATGCTCGCCCGCCGCTACGCCGCCACCGGGATCGCCGAGACCTCGCTCACCGCCTGGATTGCATTCTTGCAACAACTGGCCCGCGATGCCCATGCCACCCTTCGTCCTGGCGGCCACATCGCCCTGCTCCTGGCCAACCAGACTGAGAAAGACCTGCCTGCCGGACATGGCTATCTCGATCACGCTTTTTATGGCTATACCGCTCTGGCCGCGGCGGGATTCCTGCCCGAGCGGCGGATCAGTTGCCCGATGGACGGCGCGTACCTGCCTCAGCACGTCCGCCGCGCGCGGATCGAGGGCCGGATGCTCGGTCAGGTCCGCGACCTGATCGTCATGCGTAAACCGTTGCAGACTCAAGATTAAGACAGCGGTTCGCCACCGGCCAGTTCGTAGACCTTGCTTCGCACGAACGGGTTCGAGAGGGTGGAGTTGCGCCGGACGATTGGCCCCGGAAGTGACGCAACAGCCTGGTCGATCAGGGTTTGCAACTCATCGTGCGAGAGGCTCTGAATCACGAGGCTGATTGCCTCTTCTTCCTCGGTCTGCGCGGCCTCTTGACGCCGCTTCTCCTGGCGCTGCGCGATGGTTTGGAGCTGTGCCTCGAGTTCCCGACGCCGGCCTTCGAGCCGGTGGGCGACTTGGGGTAAGAGGTCGTATCCGTCCTCGATTCCCGCCCGGATATAGCCGGGTCCGTTCTGGAGTTTCCCTTGGCTCTGAAGATAGAGCGCGTTGAGCAAAACTTTCGCCACGTCTTCGGGGGCTTTCTGCGCAGCAAGCCGCTCGGCCAGGCGACGCGGAATTCCTTGGTCTGTCAGCAATTCCTGTAAATCCACAGCAACCAACAACCGACCCTCGGCGGTGAGCCGGAACGGCGTGCCCGGGATCGGAATACTGGTGCTGTCGTCTTCTCTTGTTCCTGGTTCTCGTTTGGGCCTATCGCTGGGGCCTTTCGGGCCGAAGAACTGGGCCAGCACCTCGAAAGAATCTGGACCGGTTTGAGGGTCGAGGTCTAAAGAAATTGGACCGGTTTTGGGGTCCACCCCGAAAGAATCTAGACCGGTTTCCGGCGCGTTCTTGACCCCTCGACCCTTCCCCTTCCCCGGACGCTCGGGGGCCTGACGGATGATCTTGTACGCCGTCGATCGCCCTTGCGACTTGCTGGTGGCCAGCAGGCCCGCCTTCGACATCTCGGCGATGGCTGTCAAGACTGTCTGCCGGCTCAGGCCCGCCTGGCGCGCAATCGTGCGGATGCTCGGATAGGCCCAACCCGTGTCGAAGTCGGCGTACAGGCCGATAACCAGGTAGACCTTGATCGCGGAGCCCCCAAGCGTCTTGAACGCCTCGGACCGAAGCAGATCGTGCTCGACTCGGAAAAAAAACGGGTCCATGGCCGACAGGCACCCTCCCTGGGGCCGACTTGCTCTCTTAT
Source organism: Isosphaeraceae bacterium (assembly GCA_039936275.1). Lineage (GTDB taxonomy): Bacteria > Planctomycetota > Planctomycetia > Isosphaerales > Isosphaeraceae > JBDTIR01. The sequence goes on from JBDTIR010000808.1 coordinate 19,294, forward strand.
TGGAATCACACCCAAACGGGGCGATCCCCGATTCAGGCGTTGAGCATCGCGGGCGGGTCCGACACGTAGTATGTCTTGACCTTCCCACGCTCATGAGTGGTCGAAACGACCAAGCCGAGGTCCTCAAGCCGCGACAAACTCTCGACGACCGTCGGACACGAGAGCTTGGTCCGCGTCATTAACTGTGACAGGCTGACCGTGACGCTCCGGTCGGGCATTCCGCCACAACCTTCGACCATCACCAGATAGACCTTGATCGACTCGCCCTTGATCCTGGCGAGATAACCACGGTCGAACAGCACGCTTTTCAGCCAATCCGTCTGAGTCGACATGGCGACGGGCACGACGAACCCCCTCCCTGGCTCCCCAACGGTCGTGGGCCCTTCTTCCGGCCGCGACCGGCTCGGTTCGGAGCGGGCTGGCCGACCTCCCGTGTCGGTCCACCCTTTTTTCTTCGTTGCTCCACCTCATCCAGGCTGGAACAACCACCATCTCTGTCCTTCTTATCGTCCAATTGAGAAACGACTCCACAACAAAAACCGCCAGGAGAAAAGGACTTCGGCTCAGGCTCGAAAAGAATCCTGCAAAAATTCGGGACTCGGTGGTTGACGTGCGGAAATTCTCCTGTAGTATGTCCCTTGTCGCCAGTGAGCACGGCACAGCGAAAACAAACGCTGAGCACGACGCACTTGCGACGAGGCACGACGCAAACGATTCGGCTCGACGGACTCCGTCGAACCAAACTCGCAGTTGTGACGTACTTGAAAGGCCGGGGTGATTCGCCCAAACCGGGCAGGTCATACCGGCCAATGACGTCGGTGGAATGAAGCCGACGGCTCTCTTTGACAATCCGGTCGATTGCGAACGAATCAAGTATCCTTGAGGGAAGCCAGCGTGGGCCGACCCAACGGAGACCGAGATTTGTGACCCTCGGGTCATGAGGAATCGGTCAATCG
>JBDTIR010000809.1:0-5439 GCA_039936275.1 Isosphaeraceae bacterium
GGAGCTTCCGACGGAACGGAGGCACGGGAAGGTGGAACTTGAACCAGTCGAAGGTCTCTTCCAGCAACTCCGACTCGTAGCTGTAGAGTTCCCCATCATCGAGCAGGGTTCCTGCAATGGTGAAGATCCCATCAAGCCAGAATGGGTTCTCATCATCGAGGCCGACGACGAACCGCACGTACATGGCGGGTGGACCTCCGTCGCTTGGACCTTCAAGACAGGGCGCGGCCGATGGCCAGGCATTCCTCGGCGTCGATCACCTTGGTGTTCGTGGTGAACAGCTCGGCGATCGCCTTCTTGTGGATCTTCATCTTGGTCGCGCCGACGCCGAGGGCCCCCCAGGTCAAGACGCCGCTCGCGTCCTTGCCCCGGTCGTTGGCGGACACCCCTTCGATGCCGGAGGGAGGCACGGCGTTGAGGTCAATCAAGACCTTCGCGGTCGAACCTCGCCAGACCGATTCGGGCAAGAGCAAGGCCCCGACCGCTCCGGCAGCGACGATCACGTCCGCCCCTTCGATCCCTTCTACCAGGCTGTTGCTGTCAGCGGTGGCGAACGGGGTTGGCTCGCGGCCGGTCGCCTCGCGAAGCAGCGACGCGGTGGCCCGGGCGCGGTCGAGCCGACGCGAGCCGACGCGGACCTGGACGGTTTCTCCCTGCTGGAGCAAGAGCCGCGCGACCCGCTGGCCGACCGGGCCGGTCGCAGCCAGGACGGCGACGGTTGCGCCCTCGATCGACCCTCGGCATTGTTTCGCCCCGTCGATCGCGGCCAGAACGGCCGCAGCGGCGGTCGTGTTGCAGCCGTTAGGGTCGAACAGGACCGAGACCTGGAACAACCCGAAGAAGGTCTTGGTGACGGCCTTCAAGACCGCCTCGCTCGCCGATACGTCGGACCCGCCGACAAAGACTGCCGAGCGGTTCAGGTCGTCCGGCCCTCGGGTGAAGAGGGCCCCGTGAATCAGGCCCTGGACGTCACCGGGCGTTACCCCGCCGTGCCTGAAGAGATGATTGACTCCGGAGTCGACCGCCACCACGCCGTCAAAAACGCTGGGCTGAGGGTCGGTGTCGAGCTGAATCAAGATAGATAGTTTCATATTTTAAATAGCGACTCTGAAACAATAGGTGCTGAGTCATAAACCATGACGTCTGAATTTGGCTCAGCACCCATTGTTGATGTTATGCGAACGGGTGCTTGGCGGTGTCCTTGGCGGCGACGACCTCATCGACGGTGGGGGTGCCTTTCATGGCGTAGCCGATGGCCAGGCGAGTGGCCTCATGGTTGAACTTGAGGATCTTGGCGTTGTCCTCGGCTTCGGGGTGGATGAAGACGCCGCAGACGATCACGAGGTCTTCGGCCTGGTCCTTGGGAAGGGTGCCGTCGGCGACGCAATCGGCGACGGCCTTGGCAACGGCGTATTGCGCGGGGCCGAACATCTGCACGGCCTGCTTCATCCCCTTGATCGTGACTTTGGTGATCAAGACGGTCGAGGGCTTGACGGCCAGGTTCGGGGTCAGGACGGCCAGCAGGTTGGTGTGACCGGCCGACTGGTTGGCCAGGGCTTGCGCGAAGGCGTAGCCGACCGGGCCGTCCTTCGGGCCGATCAGCAGGTCAATATGAGCGATCTCGTTGCCTTCGCCCACCAGGGCTTCGCCCACGCGCATCTTGAAGTCGGCCATGTCGGGTGCGTCTCCCTTTTGGATGCGGACCATGTTTGGTCCAGGTTCGCTCCGGGACCATTGCCAAACGGGTCCATTGATCGGAGTCTCGGCCACGCATCATAGGCCCCGGCAGGCTTGATCGCAAGACCTTGGCGCGTTGGTGCGTCGGGTCAGGTTGCTGCCGCGATGCGCCGGATCGTCGATGGTTCTTGACGACTGACGGGGATGAACTGGTAAGGCGGCCCTTCGGCAAAGGAGGTCCAGGCGATGTTCAGGAAATCTGGTGGCTCGGTCATGGTCGGGCCTTCGATTCCGGGATGATGCGGACGTCCGCGATTCCAGCGGTTCGGAGCGACTCCAGGGCCTCCGCCACGACGTGATACGGCACGTCGGCCGGGATGCGCAGCATGACGCGGGTCGTCGGATCGTTCTGGACCTGAGCGGCGACGTCAAACGGTTTGCCGTCCCGAACCAAGCGGCCGTCGGCAAGGACGACGACCTCCACCTGGTTGGACGGATCGTCCACGACCAGAGGCGGTTCGGAATCACCTGCTTCGGGCTGGAACCGGCCCCCGTTGCGGAGGGCGAAGAAGCCGAACTCGTGATCGAGCAACGAGACGGTGCCGGCCAAAGCGCCTTTGCCCTCGGTCCAGAGATAGCCGGTGCCTCCGAGCCTTGAACGGGGAAACTGGATCTCGAAAAAAAGTTTCTGGGGAGCGTCAACCGCCACGTGACCTGTCACCTTGTACGTGGTTCCGGTCTGGTCGGAGCGGAACGACCCGAACGCTTCGCGCCCGTCGATCGTCAAGGTGAGCATCCCTGACCACTGGCCGTTGCCATAAAACCGATATTGGCCGGCGAAGTCGCCAGGTAACACCGATCGGCCCGCCGACGGTCCTTTGGGCGCCTTGACGTCGGCCAGCGGCGACTTGCTCAGGGTGTACAGTTTCGCCTTGCCCAAGGGGACCAATCGAGGGCCGCCGTCCCCTTTGACGACGAACTGAACGTCCCCCCCCTGCCCCTCCGGCACGATCTGGCCGGAGTCAAGATCAAGCTGGAAGCCGTCAAAGAGCAGGAGGTCGCGGCCTCTGGCCAGGCGGGTCGTCGCCTTGGGGGCCTCGAAGGTCTCGAACCGCTCCAGGACCAGGATCGGCAACGGGTTCCCTTCGCCTCCTTGCGGCTTGCGCAAGGCCGCCGCGAGCAGCAAACGGGCGGGATTCCCCTGGTCGGTCACCACAATCACAGGCGAAGAGCGGACATCAGACAGCACATTGGGCAATCCGGCGATCTCTCCAACGGTCAACCGCTCTCGAAGGTTTGCGTCAGGACTGGCGGGCAAACCGGCCAGCACGTCGCCGTCGAGGCGTTCGAACTCATCGGCATGAACCGGGTTCACGCAGAGAATTACCAGAAGCAGGGCCAACAGCCAGGCGAAGGCCGGTTCAGAAACATAAGGAGCACGTCCCTTGGAATGGAAACCAGACATTGCATCCCTTTCTGGCGCATTTTGACGTTTCCGTGGAATAACGCAACTCGATTGCGATCAATTGGATCGTCCAAAGGATACGTCAGCGACCGACGTGACGGCAATGTTACAGACGCCCAGGGCGAACGCCCTGTCGGCGGGAAGACCGAACTTCGCTCGCAAGTCGCGATAGTCCAAGTTGTGGAGATCAAAAGTTCTCGTGATTTGATGCTCGAACGCCACCACCGGCCAGTCAGGTCGCGGCCTCGTTAAACCGTTCCACGATTTCGCGAAGCCGGTCAAAGGTTGCCTTATCGGGCAACAATTGAGTCTGCAAGTCGAGTATCATGACCGTATTGAATGGCGAATGTCGCCATACGTCAACACTTTTTTTCACAATTCAGGAGGGCGGATATTCCCTCGTCGCCTGAAGGCGACGGTCCCCGGACGGTCCCGACGGTCCGTTTGTTCGCACTTTATGGTTGTGGCGGCCGTGCCGATAACGTAAAACCAAGAGGACGATGCGCCGGCCTTGGCCTCTGGGCGAGTGGCCCCTTTGGCTTTTAGCCGGCGCGGGTATAGTTCATCAAGAGTACTGGAGTTGAGCGGATGGGCACGACCGAACCGGGCCGGGGACGGATCTATGACGACATCACGCAAACGATCGGCAATACGCCGTTGATTCGCCTGAGGCGGGTGACGGATGGTTGTCTCGCGACCGTGGTCGCCAAGATGGAAAATTTCAACCCGCTCTGGTCGGTCAAGGACCGCATCGGCGTGGCGATGATCGACGCGGCCGAGCGTGACGGCAAGATCAACCCCGACACCGTGATCGTTGAGCCGACAAGCGGCAACACCGGGATTGCTCTGGCCTTCACCTGCGCGGCGCGCGGCTACCGCCTGATGGTGACGATGCCGGAAAGCATGAGCATGGAGCGTCGTCGCTTGCTCAAGGCGTTCGGGGCCGAGATCGTGCTGACCCCCGCGGCCGAAGGAATGCCCGGTGCCGTCCGCCGCGCCGAGGAGATCGTCAAGAGCACGCCGCACGCCTTCATGCCCCAACAGTTCAACAACCCGGCCAACCCTGAGATCCACCGCACGACGACGGCCGCGGAGATCTGGAACGACACCGAAGGCAAGGTGGACATTCTGGTCGCGGGCGTCGGCACCGGCGGCACGATCACCGGCTGCGGCGATGTGCTCAAAAAGCACAATCCCAAGATCCAGATCATTGCCGTCGAGCCGGTCGGTTCGCCCGTCATGGAACAGCAGCGCAAAGGGGAACCGCTCAAGCCAGGCCCGCACAAGATCCAGGGGCTTGGCGCCGGGTTCATCCCCGAGAACCTGAACATGGACGTCATTGACGACGTTGTCCTGATTCGTGACGACGAGGCGTTCGAGATGTCGCGTCGCCTCGCTCGTGAGGAAGGGATGCTCTGCGGGATTTCCTGTGGCGCTGCGGTCGCCGCGGCGATTCAGGTCGCTCGTCGGCCCGAAAACGCTGGCAAGCTGATCGTCACCGTCCTGCCCGACCTGGGCGAGCGTTATCTCTCGACCCCACTTTTCCCCGAGTAATCTCAAAAGAGCGGACTCACCACAAGGGCCACGAAGATCACGGAGGAAAGCACAATGAAGCGAGAATTTCATTGTGCCTACCCTGGTGTTCTCCGTGCCCATTATGGTGAGAAGTTTTTCAAGTTGAATCATGTTTGATTTCCAATAGCTTGGTATTGATTCACGATGACGATGGAGCCCCAGAAGCCGCCGACGTCTGACTCGGCGTTATTGATTCCGGCCAGGATTCTGGACGAGATGGTCGCCCACTGTGTGCGCGATGCGCCGCTGGAATGCTGCGGGATTCTCGGAGGCAAGGACCTTGAGGTCTCGTCGTTCCACCCGCTCCGCAACGCCAAAAGCAGCGAAACGCGGTACGAGGCCGATTCGACCGACGTCATCAACGCCGTAATCGCCCTGCGCGGACGTGGGGCGGAGATCGTGGCGATCTATCATTCGCATCCGAAATGGGCAGCCGTACCCAGCAAGACCGACCTGGAGACGAACTACTACGGCGAGGTTCCCAGGATCATCGTCTCACTGCTCAGGCCCGAGCCCGAGGTCCGCATATGGCGACTCTGGCCCGACTCTTATAAGGAATTGCTCTGGCGAATTGCGCCGGAGGGCGTTGAACCAGAGGGGACGACGGGCTAAACTGATCTTCCTTGATTTACGTTCCAAAGGTCGGTTCGCGTTGATTTCGAGGTCTCCGCTCTCATGCCCCGCACTCTCATCATTCTCAAGCCCGATTGCGTCCAGCGCCG
>JBDTIR010000810.1:0-5044 GCA_039936275.1 Isosphaeraceae bacterium
GTCCGGTTCCGAGACCTGGACATCGCCTTCAAAATCGAGCACCGATGGCCAGGTTTGAACGACCGCCTGGCCAGCACGGTCCAGTTCTTGATCCTGGCACGGGAGCCTGGCGACCGCGACGATATCCTTGGCTCGCAAGCCTTGCGTGACGCGACCGTCCGGCAAACCCTCAAGGAAGTGGAAGCGATCGACTTCCGAGACGCGGTGGACCCCCGGCCCGCCCGCCGGGCGATGCTCGCCTGCGCCTCGGCTCTGGCATTGGCCCTGGCGTTCGTCATGGCCGCCCCTGACCTGAGCCGGATCGCCCTGACCAGGCTCTTTAACCCGTTCAGCGGGGTCAACTGGCCGCAACAGACCCACCTGATCATCGCCAAGATGCCCGCCAAGATCGCGCGCGGCGAAGACTTCAAGCTCGAAGTCGCTGTGGCCAAAGGAGAACGCCTCCCCTCGTCGGCCAAGGCCACCTATCGTTACGATGACGGCCGGATTGAGGTCGAACCCTTGCGGGCCGACTCCTTGGGACGGTTCCACGGCCGCCGCGAAGCGGTCGAATCGCCGTTCCGCGTCACCATCGCCGGAGGCGACGACGCCACCGCTCCGCGACGGGTCGAGGTCGTGCCGCCACCTCGCCTGACTGCCTTGACCATCCGCCTGATTCCGCCCAACTACACCAATTTACCCAAGCAAACCCTCGCCCCCGGCCGAACCGAGTTCCAGGCCGTGCGGGGCACCCTGGTCGAGATCGAGGCCCGGGCGAACAAGCCGCTCGCCTCGGCCGTCTTCCATCTGGGAGACGTCGCGACCCCCTTGCCAAGGTCGCGCCAAGGGATGTCCGGCCCGTCGCTCGCCACCCGCTTCCAGGTGGCCGAGTCAGGCTCGTTCTCGTTCGCCTTGACCGACACCGAAGGGTTCCGGAGCCAGGACAAGGACACCACCCGGTTCGAGGTCCACGCCCTCCGTGATGAGGAACCGCGCGTCACCATCGACGAGCCGTCCAGCGACCGCGACGTCACGGCCAACGCCAACGTGCCGGTACGGATCGCGGCCGAGGACGATTACGGCCTGGGCCTGGTCCGCCTGCTTTACAAGGTCGCCTCGGGTTCGTCCGAACCGAGCGCCGAAACGATCATCCCCCTCTGGGCTGCCGAATCAGGAACCTCGACGACCAAACGGGTTGAAGTCCCCCACGACTGGGATCTCGCCCCACTGAAGCTCTCGCCAGGCACGATCATCACCTTCCTCGCCGACGCCAGAGACCTCGACACCATCCACCCCAAGGGGCCGAAGACCGGCCGCAGCCGCGAACTCCGCCTGCGGATCGCCACCCCTGAAGAAATCAACCGCCAGATGGACGCCCAGCGGGCCGAAATCCGAGAGGCCGTCCAGCGCGTCCTGGCAATGGAGAAACAGGCGCAAGTCCCTGTCAGTGAGGCCAAGCGCGCCCTCGACCAGCTTGACCGGCTCGACAAAGCCAGCCGCGACGACCTGGCCAACGCCGCCGTCATCCAGCGCCAGGTTGGCGAACGGGTCAGCAACCACGACGACGGTCTCGACCAGAAAATCCAGCGCTACCTCGACGACCTCAAGAACATGAAGCTCGACACCCCCGAGGTCAAGGACCAGATGGAGCAGATGCAGGCCGGCGTCGCCCGCATCCAGGACAATCACCTGACCCCCGCCGAGCAAGGACTCACCCGCGCCACCAAGGCCCTCGACGACCAGGACCAAGGGGGAGACCAGAAGCCCGAGCTGGCCAACGCTCCCAAGCCGCCGACTCAGCCCGCTCAGGCGAAGAACCAATCCACTCCGCCCGCGCCGAACGACCAGGGCCAGGCCAAGTCCAAATCGGATAAGCACGCGGAATCTTCCTCGACAAAGGGCGAAGGCAAGCCCGACGACGCGAACAGCGGCCAACCTGCTGGCCCCAAGCCGGAAGCCGCCGAGAACGGGCCCAAACCCGCGACGACCGACGCGCCGACAAAGCCTGATCCCAAGGCCGACGCGGCCAAGGAGTCGCTCGCCAGGGCGTCCGAACATCAACAGGCGATTGCTGATGAACTGACCCGGATGCTCGACGGCCTCAAGGAGTTTGACACCATCCGAGGGGTTGTGCAGGATGCCAAGAAACTGCTCAAAGGCCAGGAAGAATTGATGAAGCAGACGGCCGAGGCCGCCGCTCAGCCAGACCTCGTCGGCAAGACGCCCGAGGCCCTGACCCCTGAACAAAAAGTCTCTCTGGACAACCTCGCCGCGCGTCAGGCCGAACAGGCCAAAGACGTCCAGAACCTCGAAAACAAGATGGACGAGATGTCCGGCAGGCTCGACGAGTCCGACCCGCTCGGCGCTTCATCCTTGCGCGACGCCGCCAAGCAAAGCCGAGAGCAAGGCACCGCCTCCAAGATGAACGACGCTGCGTCCGGCCTCGAAAACAACCGCATGGGTGCGGCCAAGGACAACCAGGAACAGGCCCGCAACAACATCAAAGAACTGATCGAGAACCTTCAGAACCGCCGGGAACACGAGCTGGCCGGCCTGGTGAAAGAGCTGCGCAACGCCGAGAAAGACCTGAAAAACCTCCGGGCCCGCCAGGCCAAGAACAAGGAAGAAACCGGCAAGGCCGGGCAAAACCCCAACGACCAAGAACGCAAAGACCAGCTCCAGAAGCTCGCCAAGGAGCAGGAAGAGATCCAGAAGGAACTCAAAAAACAGCTTCAGAAGCTCAGGAAGCTCCGGGCCGACGCCGCCGCTCAGGCCGGTTCTCGCGCCGCTGGCAAGATGAGCAAGGCCCGGGAAGACCAGGAAGACGACGACGCCGAAGCGGCCGAACAGAACCAGGACGACGCCCTCGCCGACCTCGACGACGCCGAGGAGGAAGTCAAGAAGGCCCGCCAGGAGGCCGAGGAACAACTCGCCATGGAACAACTCGCCAAGATGGCCGACACCCTCAAGGCCCTTGGCGAACAGCAAGACAAACTCCTGGCCGAAACCGCCGATTACCAGGCTAAGCAGACGGAAGGGCAAGGGCTTAGCCCGTCTCGGAAAGCCAGCGTCCGCGGCCTCGGCCGCGCCCAAGGGTCGCTCAAAGACGAAACCAACACCCTGATCGAGCGTCTGACCGAGGCCCCCGTCTTCAAGCTGATCCTGGAACGCGCCACCAAGAACATGGACCTCGCGGCCCAGCGGTTGCGGGATATCCAGACTGATGACGAAACCCAGGTCGCGCAACGCACCGCCTCGCGCCGGCTCAAGCAACTTCTCGACGCCCTCAAACCTGACAAAGGGGAAGCCGGCCCGCCCCAGAAAGGCGGCGGTGAGGGCGGCGGCGGAGGAGGCGGTGGCGACGCCGTCACCAAGGCCGCGCAGATCAAGATGCTCAAGATGCTCCAACTGGAACTCAACGACCGCACCGAGGAACTCGACGCCCTTCGCCAGCGTCCCAAGGGAATCACCCCTGAGCAAGAACAAGAACTCGACCGCCTCGAAACCGACCAGCGCACCATCGCCGACCTGACCATCGACCTGACCAAGCCCAAACGCGACGACGGAGAGGAGGACTAACCCATGTCCAAGATCCCTTTGGCACTGGCAATACTCGCTGCTTTGGGCTGGACCACGGTCGGTCTCGCTCAGAATGACGACCAGGACGCCGCTCTGGAACGCCTGCTCGAAAAGGTCGAAGGTCCCGAGACCAAGGCCGACGAGCCCAAGCCCGCCCCGCTTGGAAAGACGGTTGACGATCAAGCCAACGCCGAACCGGAGCAACCAGGCGACGCCTCGGAACCAGACGACAAGGCGCTCGATCGTCTGCTCGAAAAGATCAGCGAGGAAGACGACGCCCCGCCGCCTCCTCGTCCCAACAAGCCCTCGGCCGGCGAGCCCGGCCCACCCAAGACTGACGAGCTCCAAGAGGCGACCAAACTCGAAAGCAAAGAGAAAGACCTCGATCGCCACCTTCAGGAAGACATTCAAGGCAAGCGTCGGAAGAAACCCCAAGCACAGCAGCCGCAAGGTTCTGGCAAGCTGGGTGAAGCAGTCGACAAGATGCGCGAGGTTGAGAAACGCCTCTCCAAAACCGACACCGGCGAATCCACCCGCAAGAAACAAGGCGAGATCGTTCAGGACCTCGAATCGATCCTCAAACAGTTGCGGCAGGCGTCTTCCAAAGGGAGCGGCAAGGGGAAGATGAGCCGCAAGACCCGGCAGGCAGGCAACCAGAAGGGGAACCAGCCAGGCGAACCGCAGCAGGGGGCCAACGGCGGCGGCGTCGGACCGTTGAAGCCGAAACCGCCGACCAATATCGCCGGGATCGCAGGCGACAAAAGCGCCTGGGGCCACCTGCCCCCCGAACTGCGCACCGAGCTGGACAACATCTTCAAGGAAGAGCCGCTGGAGAGCCGGCGCTCCTTGATCGAGCGGTATTATCTGAGTGTGAACAAGAAATCCCGAGCCGGGCAGGAGTGAGGACCCATGCGATGCCTGGTGCGCCCGATCGCGGCCGTCGCCCTTGCGTTCGCCGTCGCCTCGCTGCTGGTCGGACCAGCCTTCGGCCAGGCGGCCAAGACCAAGGAGGACAATAGCGGCTTCGCCGAAGGCCGCACAGGCGACGTGCCCGAGGGCGCGGCCGAGTTGATGACCGAGGAGACCGACCAGGCCATCACCAGCGGCCTGGCCTGGCTGGCCAAACAGCAGAACAGCGACGGTTCGTTCGGTAGCGGGGCCTATCGGGGCAACGTGGCAGTGACGAGCCTCTCGGCCTTGTCGTTCATGGCTAGCGGGTCGTCCCCCGGGCGAGGGCCCTACGGCGCCTCGATCGACCGCGCCTTGCAGTTCGTCATGGACTGCACCGGCCCGTCAGGGTTCATCAGCGCACCCACTTCAGGCACCCACGGCCCGATGTACTCGCACGGGTTCGGCGCGCTGTTTCTGGCCGAAGCCTACGGGATGACCCACCGAGCCGAAGTCCGCGAGACGCTCGAACGCGCCGTGCGCTTGATCATCGACACCCAGAACGGCGAAGGGGGCTGGCGGTATCAGCCGGTGCGCC
>JBDTIR010000811.1:0-8703 GCA_039936275.1 Isosphaeraceae bacterium
CGACCCGATACCACGGGTGTTCTTGGCCGACCCTACCGTGATTCCTCCAACTCTACCGATTATACCAAGGTGAGCGTGAAGTTGTGTAGAACAACGAGGTACCGACCCCGGCCACCCGGAGAGAATCGGTCAGTCTCCAGAATCCGGAGCGACCCCCCTGGTTCAGGGATGACCCAACGAACTAGTTTTAAGGAATTCGATTGACGCCGGCTGCGCGAGCCGCCATCATCGTCGAACGGCGCGAGCGAAGAACGCCGACCCCGATCGTTCCTTGATTGTGTTGAGGTGTTTATATTAATGATGGGGAGTCAACACCCTCTTCGGCGACGGCAGCGTCAAGTTCCTCAAAGACTCGATCCAAGGGGCTGTCTGGCGGGCCTTGGGGACGGTCGGCGGCAACGAAGTGGTCAGTACTGATGCGTACTGAGCGTGCTCGGGTGTCCAACGTCGGCGGCGGAGTTGAGGCGATGTCCATGCGATGGCGGTTGCGGTTGAGGTTCGGCATGATGGGTTTGGCTCTGGCCCCTTTTGGCGCTGGCTGCGGTCATGACGCGGAGACGGCCGCTCCCGGGACGGTCGTGGTTTACTCGTCCCAGGACCAGGAGTTCGCCGAGCCTGTGCTGGAGGCGTACCGCAAGCGGACCGGCGTCAACGTCGTTCCCAAGTTTGACGTTGAGAGCGCCAAGACGGTCGGCCTGATGAACCTGATCGTTGCCGAGGCGAACCGGCCACGTTGCGACCTCTTCTGGAACAATGAGATCCTTAACACGCTCAGGCTCAAGGAAAAAGGGCTGCTCGCCCCGTTCCAGCCCCCCAACGCGGCCAGCTATCCGGCGATTTTCAAGGCCAAGGACGGCACCTGGTACGGCTTCGCCGCGAGGGCTCGCATCCTCCTGGTCAACACCGAACTCGTCGCCAAAGGCGACTGGCCGACGGGCTTACGTGACTTGACCGACCCGAAATGGAAAGGCAAGATCGGCCTGGCCAAGCCGCTCTTTGGCACCACCGCGACCCACGCCGTCTGCCTGTTCGCCGTCTGGGGCGACGCGAAGGCGAAAGCGTTCTTCCAGGGGTTGAAGGCCAACGACGTCCAGGTTCTTTCGGGCAACAAGCAGGTCGCCACGGCCGTCGGCTCGGGTCGGATCGCGTTCGGCCTGACCGATACCGACGACGCGATGGGCGAGATCGAGGCCGGCAGCCCGGTAGCGATCATTTACCCGGACCGGGCCGACGACCAGCTTGGCACCCTGTTCATCCCCAACACCCTGGCGATTATCAAAGGGGCCCCCCACCCCGAAGCCGCCGAGGCCCTGGCCAATGATCTGCTGAGCCCCGAGGTCGAATCAGCCCTGGCGCGCGGTCTGAGCGCCCAGATCCCTTTGAATTCTGAAGTCAAGGACGTCCCTCGCATCGAGACCCCCGCGACCGTTCACGCCATGGAGGTCGACTTCGAGACCGCCGTCCGCCTCTGGGACCAGGTTGCCGCGTTCCTGGCCGAGGAGTTCGCGGGTTGATATCAACATTGAAGAGAACGCGCCATCCATATTGACACGGGGCAGAGAAAAAGAGGGGCCGTCCGCTTCGTTTCTGCCCCATGTCACTCGCCGTGGAAATGGACTTCACGCTTGCTTTTTCAGGCCCCAGCGTAGTGTCTCGGCGACCTGGCGGGTGCCGTAGCCTTTTTCGACCATTAAACAGGGGATGTCGTATTGTTCACAGAGCGGGCGGAGCCGTCCAGGGACGATATGGCCGACGAATTCCTTGAGGATCAAGACGAGGTCCATGCCTCGGTTGCGGATGCGCTCTTCGAGCGACTTGAGCAGGGCGGGCCGGGTTCCTTCGTGCGACTCCCACTCGAGCTCGCCGAACTCAAAGAATTGATCGAGGGCCTTGCGGCTTTCTTCACGGGCGGAGCCACCGATCATCAAGGCTTTCTGACCGCGAGTGGCCTGGATGACGTCCTCAAATTCATCGTGGAGCTTCTGGTCTTCCTCGATGTCCGCCTCGGATTGATGGGCCTGGTCGAGGTGGCGTCGAAGGGCGCGGAACTCCTTGCCGCTCAGGAGTTCGCGATGGGGCAGCACGATGGCGATGACGTCGGGGTCGGAGACGCCAAACCCCTGGATGACGTTGCCCAGGAGGGCATGGAATTGCTCCAGGCCCTCGTCGGGGAACCCGGGCTGGTCGACCAGATAGCGGAGTTCGGTCAGGGCGTCCTGGGCCAGGTCGCGGGCTTGACGGCGTTGTTCGATGACGCGGTCGTCCTGCTTTTGGCGGCGGTCTTCCAGATCCTTGTAGCGTCTGGCGACGTCGGAGGCGGCCCGCAGGTCTTCCTGGGCCTCCTCAATGTAGCGGTCCCAGTCGGTCGTGAAATTACGGCTGAAGGCTTCGATATAACCGGGCCAGTACACTTTGGAGATCCCCACGAGTCTGGGGAAGGTCTGATGCATCAAGGCGTCGTCTTCCTCGCTGACCGTGATGCGTTCTTCGAGCTTGAAGCGGTCCTGGATTTTCCGGTAGCGACCGATCCAGATTTTCAACTGCGCCGACTGTTCGCGAGGGTCGAGCATGCCGAAATGGCGTTCGCCGTCGGAGATTTCCCGGGCGAGGGCCTGAATCTGGACCCCCGGGGAGTTCTGCTCGGCTTCGACCAGGAGGCGGTCGACGCCGGTGAAGTCGGTCGCTAGCTCGGGGCGGACTTCGTCAAGTTCGCGGCGGAGTTGCTGGTAGGTTTCACGCGAGGCGCGTAATTCGCGGCGGGCGTCGTCAGCCTCGCGGAGGATGGCGTCAAGATCGGTCTGCGCCTCAATGCGTTTGGTTTCGATTTCCTGTCTGGAGATCTCGGAATCTTGTTCGACGGACTTGACTTCCTCAGGGCCGAGCGCGCCGGAGGCGATCAGACTGGTGACTTTGCGGATCAGGTCTTTGCGTTTTTGTTCATCGGTGGCCAGGGTTTCCAGCTCGTGTTCGCGGGCTGGGCGGTCCTCGCGGAGCCGTTGTTCGGAAACGCGGTAGCGTTCCTCGGCGGTCTGGAACCGCTCGGCGGCTTTCTGGACTTCGGCCCCGAGTTTCTGGGCGCGAGTTTTGGTCTCCGCTTGTCGGACTATTTCGGCGAGGCGTTCAAGGGCGGTAGACATGGGTTTTCCGTTCTTAAAAGGGAAATGATCAGAGGCGGACACGCCGAACTCAGGCGAGTACGCCTCTGATCGAGATACCCGGGCAGAGGACGTGAGGTCGTCCGAGTTGGTCGAGGAGCTCAAGGGCGGGATCGATTCCCAGCAAAGAATACAGGGTCGCAGCCACGTCAGCCGGAGTGACCGGATCAAGACTCGGGTAGGCGGCCACGCGGTCCGAGGCGCCGTAGACGGTTCCGTTGCGAATCCCGGCACCGGCCAGAACCGTTGAGAAACAATGCGCCCAGTGGTCCCTGCCGTCGCGACCGGCCCCGGCACCGCCGACCACCGCCTGGCCGACGCGGGGGGTCCGGCCGAATTCGCCGGTCCAGACCACCAGGGTTTCGTCCAGGAGACCGCGGACGCCCAGGTCGTCCAGCAAGGCTGAAAACGCCTGATCGGCTGCGGGCATCAGGCGGTCTTTCAAGTCAATAAAGTTCCGACTATGAGTGTCCCAATAGACACTGACGTTCGTGAGGCCGTCGTTCGGCCAGAAGACGGTGACGACGGGAACCCCGGCTTCCACCAGCCGACGCGCCTGCAAGACCGATTGGCCGTGAGGGTTCATCCCGTAGCGGCTACGGAGCTTTGGGTCTTCGCGTGACAGGTCGAACGCCTCCAGGGCGCGCCTGGTCGTTAGCAAATCGTAGGCGCGCGCGTAGTGGGTGTCCAGAGCAACGGCTTGCGCACAATGTTCAAACTGATGCGCCTGCGCATTCAAGGCCCCGAGCAGTCGTTTCCGGTCGTTGAAGCGGTCAGGGCCCATGTCGTCGGGGAGCTGGAAATCACCGACGCGGTAATCCGGGCGGCTTGGGTCGTCGTCGATCGTGAACGGGTTCCAGGTCGGGCCGAGCCAGCCAGCCCCTTGACCGTGGCTCTGTTCCACAAACCGAGGCGCACCGTTGACGACGGTCGGCCGCAGTTGCACGAACGGAGGCAAGGCGGTGCGCAAAACCCCTTGGCGCTGCTGGGCGACCACGGCGCCATAGTGAGGCGAATCGGCGTCGAGCTGGTCGCCGGTTCCCAAGGGGGCGGGGCCGCCGGTCAAGAGTTCGTGGGTGGCGGTCAGGTGATTGACGTCGGCGTGGTGGACCGATCGAATGACGGCCAAGCGATGGGCTTGGCGGGCCAGGAGCGGAAAATGCTCACAGATGGAGAGGCCGGGTACGTTGGTCTCGATCGGCCGGAACTCACCGCGATATACTTCGGGGGCGTCGGGCTTCAGGTCCCAGGTGTCTTGCTGGGCGGGGCCGCCCCACATGAACAGGACAATGCACGCCTTGGCCTTGCCGAAGGTTGCGTCGGGAAGGGTTGGCGACATGGCTCGCGCACGGAGCAAGGCGGGCAAATTCATGCCCATCACGCCGAGTCCGCCGGCCCGCAAGATCGCGCGCCGGGTCGGCATCCAGGTTTCCCAACCTATGGTCGTTCGCATGTTTGTAACAATCCCCGGACCTTCACGACCGTCATGAACGAGGGTCGCCTCTGTCTTTGTTTAACATAACGTCCGGGGCGCGGGGGCTCAAGGTGTGCCGGCGTGCGCAAGGGTCTGGAACCGGCGGCCCGGGTCTCAGGTTCAAGGAACAAAACGGGAAAGCGCTTACCGCTGGCCGAACCCTCGACGTTCCTTGTCGCTCCGCTTCGTCGAGTTCAACGAGCGCTTGGGCTCCTTCTCTGGCTTGTCCTTTCCAGGCTTGATGGGCACGGCGCGCGCCCCGCTCTCGGCGTCGACCATCTGGAAGCCCTTCGGGTCCACCAGCTCCATCTGCTTCGTCTTCAGATTGTACTTGACGACCGACCCCCGCGCATACGAGGCATTCTGGCCGATGCCGCCTTGCTGCGCGACGATCACATCATGCTGATGACCGTAAGTGTACATCAGACCATTGGTTGAGCTGTAGGTAATCTGGTCTCCGCTGATAGCCTTGTCAAGTGTGCGGGCCCTGGCGTCTCCTTGGGCGTTGAGGAAGGTGGCCGACGCCTCCTTGGACCCGCGAGGGGCGGGCTCGCTGGACATGCGCATGGCCTTGGCGGTCATGAACAGGTAATCGGCGGGCGGGTCGTCGGCGTCGAGCCCCTTGTCTTCGTTCTCGACCTTGGCGCGGAGCACCCGGACGCCTCCGAAGAAATCGGCCTGACGAGGGCCAGGTCGCGCCGGGTTCGGCCCGTTGGCCTCGCTGCCCGCGAACCGGCCCTTCATCCGTTTGTCGAAGTGAATCCGGGTCAGTTCCAGAGGGGGAGGCGCGGCCTGGGTTCTGGATTTCAAAGGGGAGTTTTTGGGATCGGCGGCGGGCTTGAGACGGGTCGTCCGCTCGGTGCCGGTTCTTGACGCGGTGGCGACGGTCGGCCGGGCGCCGGCTTGCTCAGGTTTGCCCCTGCTGTAGTGATCGACCACGCCAACCCCTTCAATCTGGAACTCACCGGTCGGCTTGTGATAGGTGACGTTCTGCCCTTGGACCCGTTGCTTCTCAACCAGAAGGCCGGTTGTGGGCTCGACCTTACGGTTGACGATCAGGACGTCGTCGAAGCAGCGCACGGTGACGATCTGCGGCTTCGGCTCGGGCTCGGTCGGTCGAGGGTCGTCCGGGTCGCGCTGGGGGCGAAGGAAGCTGACGGGGCGGTCGAGATAGGCGATCATGCGGTCACAATCGACCGTTGAGTCGGGGGTCTCGGCGTGGACTTTGCGATCGAACTCGGCGCGGGCCGAGGCGGGCCGCCCCTCGTCGTCGGTCGGCCGCCCGTAGAATTTCATCCCCTTGAGCCAGGTGATATCCATCGTTCCGATCTTGAGGGCTTTGTCCTTGTCCTTGTCCTTGTCCTTGACATTAGCGTTGGCTGGTTTGGCGTCGGCCATCAGGCCTTTGACGTTCTCCTGGGTGAGCCGGCCTGGTCCTTCGACCCAGGTGTAATCGTTCTCCTGGTCGAAGCCGAGGATGGGCCCCTGGATGGTCATCTCGTCGCTGGCGAAGTGGGCGGGTCGGTCTTCGGTGCCGTGGGCGCGGAGCAAGAGCCGGCCGTCCCCTTGGTTGAGCAGGTCGGCGTTGGCGGCGGTCAGGTCGGTGCCTCGTGCCTTGCCGGAGGCGGGGCCTTGGTGAACCTTGACGTTGCCTCGAAGCCTGGCTTCCTTGACCGTCGACTTGCCCGAAGGGCCTTGGGCGTCTCCTTTCGAGGCGACCAGAGCCCACACCACGTCGGCCGAGATGTCCATGTCGGGCTCGGATGGCTTGACCGTCTTGGGGTCGGGCTCCTTGGCGACGGTCTCCGCCCTTGGTTGTTCCGCATTGAGGTCGGGAAGCACCGGGGCGTTGTTGGCCAGGGAGGCGTTGGCCTTGGGGGCGCTGGCGACGGGCGGGTCGTCAAACACGGCGTCGAAGCGTTCTTTGGCGCGAAGCGTCTTGCGAGACGAAGGGGCGTTGGGATCGGCGGTCCCGGTTCCGGCCTTGCCGGGAATGACCATGACGACGTCCCCCTTCGCTTCGACTCGCTCGATCCTGCTGGAATCGCCGTTGGCGGAGGAGGCCGTTGCCGCCGACGCGGTCGGCTTGCCGTCCACCTCAAGGCGGTCAGCGTCACGGTCCTTGGGCTTGAGATAGGCAATGATCGTGTCGCGGGCCTGGAGGACGCCTTGCGAGGGGCTGCTGACGCTGGGCGAGCCGGTCAGGGTCACTCGCCTGCGCTCCTCCGTGCCTTGACCGATGGTCTGCATCACCAGGCGTTCGCCCCAGGTGGCGATCCGCTCGATCGGCTTGTCGGCCGCGGGTCGGGTTTCGAGCCGGCCAGGGCCTCTGGCGATGACCGTCGCCGGACCTTGGCCGAACTGGTAGAGCGTCAGGTCGGTCGTGCGGATCTTGTCGATTGACTGCACCTGTCCGGCAAGCGGCCCCTGGCTGATGGTGTTGATCTTCTTGACATCGGTGTACTTTTCGCCCCGGAAGTAGACCATGTCGGGCGCGACGGGCGCGTGTCGCTCATAGATAAGCTGGTTGCCGAACGCCTCGGTCCCTTGCGAGGGAGACTGGAGCCAGACGGCGTGCCCGGTCGCCTCGGCCTTGACCAGGGCCAGGCTGGTCATCGCCCCGCTCCCTTCGGACGACTCGGGCTTGATCGCCTCGGTCTTGGCGACGGCTTCGGTTGCCATTTCCGACACGGCAACGGCTTGAGTTCGGGCCTTGGCTTCGGCGAGCTTCCTGGCCTGGTCCTTCGACTCGGCCAAGGCCCTGGCGGCGGGGGTTGAGGGAAGGTCTTCGTTGGGAATAAAGGTCAGGTGGAGTTCGTCGGCGTCGCACTGGTCTGGGCGGTTGGGGTCCCCTTGGCGGACCTTGACGTTCTTCTTGAAGTGGACGAGGGTTGGCTCCGACGCGATGGGCGGTCCGCACCAGACGATAGGACGAGGGAGAGGCAGATCGATGCGCATCGGGCCGTCGCTCTGCACATCGCCAGGGCGAGGGCCGTCGCTTGCTTGACGAGCCTTGGCTCCCACGCCGGGGACGATCCCGGTGCGGCCGACGTCCTTGACCACGATATGGGCCTTCGAGAGCAGGTAGACCGTGCGCGCTCCGGCATAACCCGAAGCTGCCGAGCCGACGCCTCCAGCTTGCGCCGCGCCTTCTCGGGGGCGAAGGTCGATCCGCAGACCGACGCCGGTGGCCGTCATGTCACGGTCGCGGATCACCACCGGCGAGTCGCTGCGGATCTGGTCGGTCGTGCCGTCAAACTCCAACGACGCCAAGGGGCCGATCGTCAGGTCGTCGTCAAGGGTCGGCGTCCCCTTGTCGTCCCTGATCCGCACGTCGTCGATGATCCGCCCACGGATCAAGCGCGCCTCGCCAGCGCCCGGCTTGCCCATCTCAAACGGACGGTCAAACTCGATCTCTGCACGGTCGCCAGCCATGGTCTTGATCGACTTGCGATCCTTGGACATCCAGACCAGGGCGAACGGTGTGAGCGTGATCTGCTTGCCGTCCTCTGAGCGTTTGTAATCTTTGGCGTACATCCAGTAGTTCTTTTCACTACTGTAGTAGCGAAACGACTGATCGGGGCGGACGCTCCAATGCTCAGGGCCGAACCCACGCAACGCCAGTTGGTCGGCCTCCTCGGCCGTCTTGGTCCGGACGATGCCTTCTGAGAAGAGTGGCGCGACCCGGGGAGGACCCAGACGCGACGCCAATACCGTGAACCCCCGGCGGTACACGGCGTAGCCGCCCAGGAGCACACTCAGGGTCATCGCAATCTGGAGGACTTTCTTGAACACGTTGGCATCCGGTGTTAAGACTCGCCTCGTCCTTCGGCGCCCTGAACCGACCCGCGCGGACCGAACTTGTCGGCAACCCCGCCCATTTCCGCCTTGCTTCGCACGATTGATACCATTTGTACTAATTTGTAAAAATGATAATACGATTGTCGATTTGTGGTCGTGTGTCGGGCGGGTTGCCCGACTTTCGTATCTATTGAGAGACGACCCAACGAGTGTGCTTGATCGTCCGTTGATCTGGTTTGAATCAATAAAAGCGGTTCGTTCCGCCGACCTTTG
>JBDTIR010000812.1:0-7457 GCA_039936275.1 Isosphaeraceae bacterium
AACTGGTGATCACGTGCGATGAATCACCAAACCGGATCATCAGGATCTCGTCACCCCCGCGCCCGTTCACGTCGGCCCGAGGCGGCACCGGGCTCCACTGATAGCCTGCCCGTTCCGCACGATCCGCGCCGGCAAGTAGCGGAACCTTGCTCCAGTGATAGGGCAAAACGTCCTTGATCCGCTGGCCGAAAACGCAGCGTAGACCGATGTCTCTGGTCGTTCCAACCGCCCAGATTACGACGAAGGAATAAAGAATGACCGTGGCCGACAGGCACAGGATCCGCAACCGAGGCCCATCGCGATCGGTCGACCGGGTGACCAACGACGACGGAGGCCCCGAAGTCTTGGAGCGATCATCGCCACCAAACGGCGCCGGTGGCTTGAACGAATCGACAAGTCCCATGAGTGACTCGCGATGGGTTGAGGAGGAGTCTTCGACGGTGTTCATCTCCCCTTAGTATAACGAATCGGCGCTGATTCGCAAATTTTCGCTAGCGAAAAACGCCTGGCGATTTTTCGACACCTACTTCAGAGTTCGGATCTTGGGTGATTTGGGTCATCGAAATCAAATCAGCGGCCTGGCGATTTTGCGGCAGTTGCAACGGTGTCTGATTTCAATACAATCCTTTGAATTCGTGAAATTTCTGGAATTTAGGTATTCTGGATAACTGAAACTCACGTTTGTGGGTCTGGAGGATCTGGGACCTGACGATTTCAGCGCCGATTTTTCGGCGCTAACGAATCAGAACGACGCATGGGGAAGAATTCGACAGTTCTCGGCGCAGAGGATCGACACCCTGATTATGACGATCGCATCAAAATTCCGCTTGGGTACGGAAGGTGCATTTCAAGTCTCCCTCAACCGGTACATGGGTTTGTGCTTCATTTGAGATAACTGGCCGGACCTTGGAGTGGACGACATGCGGCTCGCGGCGAAATGGCGGGATCAAGGCTTACGGTTTCCGGGCTTGGATGCGGGGGACTTGCGTCAAGTCCTTGTGGCGAACGACCGGGTCGAAGTCGTTCGGATGGGCCGGGGTGAGCCGATCATCCTGGTGCCCGGCCTGGCAGGGGGTTGGCGACTCCTGGCTCCTTTAGCCCGTCGTTTGGCCGCTCATCATGAGGTCATCCTCTACGGACTTAGAGGCGACCGGTCGTTACTGGTCGATCCTCGCGGGAACGCCTTGAGTGATTACGCGCGTGATCTGGCCGCCCTGATCGACCACTTGCATCTGGAGCGGCCCACGGTCTTCGGGGTCTCGTTCGGCGCGGCCGTGGCGTTGGAGCTAGCCGTGACCGAACCGGGGCGCCTTGGGGCCCTGGTCGTGCAAGGGGTCGAGGCTCAGTTCCGCGCTGGTCTGGGCGCGACGATCGCTCGACGGGTCCTGGAGCGGTTCCCCTTGCCCAGCGACAACCAATTCCTGAATCAGTTCTTTAACATCCTCCACGGCGGCCATCCGGAACCCGGCCCCCTGGCCGAGTTCGTGATCGAGCGTTGCTGGGAGACCGACCAGGCGGTCATGGCTCGTCGGCTCCAGGCACTCGAAGGCTTTGACGTCTCCGACCGCCTCTGGCAGATCGACGTACCGACCCTGGTCCTGGCTGGCTCGAAAGACATGGTCGTGCCGCCGAGCCGCCACCACGCTCTGGCTGATGCGATCACCGGCGCCCGCTTTGAAACCATCGACGGCGCCGGCCACATCGGCTTCCTGACCCACCCCGGCGATATCGTGAGACACGTCCGCCGCCTGGTCCACGACCGGCAACGGTCGTTCTGCTGAGCGTACTGAACCGCACATGAACCCGCGGATCAACACCGAAAGATCTGGTCTCCAATCATTGGAATCCAGGTCTTTCTGTGTTTATCTGTTAGTTCGATTATTTCTTTAGGTCAAGGACCAGACAACTAACGAGAGAGATCGGACGCTTGAGCCGTCCGTTGACCAGGCGATAAGATGAGAAGGGACGCCCCGACTTTGGTTCGGAACCGTCGAGGCGACTTTGAGACTCGATCGTTCTTTGGAAAGGATGGCGGATCATGGCCACGGCCACCCAGGCTCACCGCAAGACGGGCCGGTCGCTCCAGACCAAGATGCTCATCAACGGCCATTGGCGCGAGAGCGTCAGCGGCAAGACCTTCGCCACCGTCAACCCGGCGACCGAGGAGGTCATCGCCCAGGTCGCCGAAGGGGAAGCCGCCGATATCGACCTGGCCGTCCAGGCCGCCCGCAAGGCGTTTGACTCCGGCCCCTGGCGCAAGACCGACGCCCGAGATCGCGGCCGGATGATGAACACCTTCGCCGACCTGATCGAACAACATATCGATGAGTTGGCCGAGCTGGAAACCCTCGACAACGGCAAGCCGATCACCGAGAGCCGGTACGCCGACCTCCCCCTGGTCGTCGATTGCTTCCGATACTATGCCGGCTGGGCCGACAAGATTCACGGCCAGACGATCCCGATCCGGGGGAATTACTTCTGCTACACCAGGCGCGAACCGCTCGGCGTCGCCGGGCAGATCATCCCCTGGAATTTCCCGATGCTGATGATCGCCTGGAAGTGGGGCCCCGCGCTCGCCGCCGGCTGCACCGTGGTCCTCAAGCCTGCCGAACAAACCCCCTTGACGGCCCTCAGACTGGGAGAGTTGGCGCTTGAAGCCGGGTTCCCTGCCGGCGTCGTCAACATCGTCCCCGGGTTCGGCGAGACGGCTGGCGACGCCCTGGTCAAGCACCCCGGGGTTGACAAGATCGCTTTCACCGGCGAAGGCCGGACCGCGCAGCTCATCATGCGCAACGCCTCTGAGACGTTGAAGCGGATCACCTTCGAACTCGGCGGCAAGAGCCCGAACATTGTTTTCGCCGACGCCAACCTTGACGCCGCCGTTGATGGGGCGATCCTCGGCCTCTACCTCAACCAGGGGCAAGCCTGCTGCGCCGGCAGCCGCCTGTTCGTGCAAGAACCGATTTATGACGAGATGATCGAGCGACTGGCGAAGAAAGTCGAGGCCCGCAAGGTCGGCGACCCGTTTGACCCGGAGACCGAGCAAGGGCCGCAGGTGGATCAACCGCAGTACGATAAGATCATGTCGTACATCGACAAAGGGCGTTCCGAAGGGGCTCGGCTCGTCACCGGCGGTGAACGACACGGCGACATCGGGTACTTCATCAAGCCAGCGATCTTCGCCGACGTGGAAGACTCGATGGCAATCGCTTGCGATGAAATCTTCGGCCCGGTTCTGTCAGTGATCCGGTTCAAAGAGACCGACGAGGTCATCGCGCGAGCCAACACGACTGATTACGGCCTGGCCGCGGCCGTCTGGACCCGAGACATCGGCAAGGCCCACGCGATCGCCAACCAGGTCCGCGCCGGCACGGTCTGGGTCAACTGCTTCGACGTCTTTGACGCCGCCGCGCCGTTCGGCGGATTCAAGCGCAGCGGGATCGGCCGCGAACTGGGCGAGAAGGCCCTGGACAACTACACCGAACTGAAGACGGTGACGGTGGCCCTGGACTGAATTTGATCGTGGATCGTCGGCCAAAAGGCCCCGAGAGCGCCTCGGGGCCTCTTGGCCGACCGTCGTTTTATAAACACACCAGAGGGGCGATTCTCCGTTGGACAATCCTTACGTTCCACCAGAAGCCGCCTTGACCGATGCGAGTCTTCAAGGCCGACCAGGCCCGACGACGACTCGCCCTGCATCGGCCACGGTTTTCGGCGTTCTTAACATAGTTTTTGGCGGTATCGGCCTGCTCAGCTCGCTGCTCGTCTTCAGCAGCATGCTTCTGCAGCAGAAGCAACCGCCTGGGGAAAACCCGATCAATGCGATCATGATGGAATCGCTGATCTATCGGATCTGGTGGAACGCGAGCATGGGCCTGAGCTTCGTCGGTTCGGCGGTCTTGCTTGCCGCTGGGATCGGCCTGCTCATGACCCGCCCTTGGGGGCGCTCGTTCTCGGTCGGCTACGCCTGGTACATGATCTTGATGACGTTCTTGGGACTGGTGATGAACTCGATCTACCTCTTCGGGCCGCTCTGGACCCTCTATCAGAACCCACCAAGCCCGGAAGCCAAGTTTATCATCATGGTCAGCCTGGTCTCGGGAGTCATCGGGCCGGTCCTTGGTCTGATCTACCCGGTCTTGATGCTGATCTTCCTGAACCGGCCCGTCGTCGTGCGGGCATATCGCAAGAATGATGAGAGTATGTTCTTGTCTTAATAATGTATTGAACTCGATTCAATTCTTGACTCAACGTGTCGATTGCGGCTCGGCCTTCTCGTCCTCGACGTCGGCAAAGGCGTCGAGGGCGGGGGTATGAGGCGACATGACCAGCAGTCCGCGCAGCAGGATCATCATCGGCGTGGAGAGGGCCAGGCCGATCGGGCCCCAGATCCAGCCGAAGAAGAGCGCGGCGAAGAGGATCGTAACCGGGTTGAGCCGGACGGCCCGACCGTAAACCAAGGGCGTGACGACGTACCCTTCCAGCAGGTGCAAGCCGACATACTGGCCGAGCACCGCCACGGGTTGCCACCATTGGCCCAGGCTGAGCGACACGATCAGCGGTAAAATGCTGGCGATCAAGGGGCCGAAATACGGGGTGAACTCAAGCAAGCCGGCCAGGACTCCCCACAAGAGCGGCTGGGGCATGCCGATCGCCCAGAGGACCAGGGTTACCAGAACCATATAGCCCAGCGAGACCAAGGACAGGCAGCCGATGTAGGTAACAATCTCATGCTGAAGGTGCGCAAGCTGACCGTCACGAGGCCCCATGCCAAGCTTGGTCAGGGCGTCGGTCGTTCGCTCGCACCATTCCTCGCGGGTTTGGAGCATGTAAAAGAGGAACGCCAGGAAGACGATCGTCCCGCCCACAATGCCAACCAGGCCGCCAAGACCCGTCGTCACCCATCCCAGGAGCGCCTCCATATTGCGGCGAAGCAACTGCGCCCAGTCATAACTTTGGGCATCGGGATCGTCGGTTTTAGTCGAAGGTCGAACCTCGTCTCCTTTGGTTTCCGCGGATCCAGACTCGTCGGTCGCGGACTCCTTCTGCTTGAGCAAACCGAACGACTCGACCATGCGGTCGCCGCCAACCCGCTTCGCCCCTTGAGCCAGCAACGTGCTGAATTTCTGGACATATTGATCCGAATCCTGGAGCATCGTCCCCGCCTGGTAGAGCACCAGGCCGACGGCGACCGCAAGGATCGACAGCACTCCCAGAACGCAAGCCAGGCTGGCCACTACCTTCGGTATCCCGATCCGTTCCATCCGGATCGCCAAGGGCGACAACGCGATGGCCAGAACCATCGCCAGTACGAACGGCACCAGCAAAGCGGCCAGAAGCCAGGCGGCACCCACGATTAGCAAGGCGGCCACGACCCGCAAGGCAACCGTCTGCGCGTCCAGTTCCTCGCGAACCGGCCGCGCGGGCTCTCGATCCTCCGGCATGCGTCTTCTCCGCGCTAACCCGGTCAACCCTTTTGGGAAACGTCCCCATCAGGGCCGACCATGCACCGAGGCAAAGCAAATGAAGTGCCAGAGGAAAGGCACGGCCATAACAACCGCAGAAGAACGCAAATCAATATTTGGTTTGCGTTCCTCTACGATTTGCGGATGAGTGTTCCGACTCAGGTTCCCATCCAAGGGGGGACGTCGCCGACGTCTGGTAGTGAGATCAGGCTGACACTGACGATGTCAGGATGGGCCTTCACGGCCTCGAGCGCGGCGTCGGGCGGAACGTTGTCGAGGTTCAGGACACCGATCGCCTCGCCGCCGGCTCGTTTGCGGCCGACGTTCATCTGGGCGATGTTGACGCCGTGCTTACCGAGGGTCGTGCCGATGAAGCCGATCAGGCCGGGTCGGTCGTGGTGGGTGAAGACCAGGAGCGTGCCGTCAAGGTGGGCGTCCAGGTGATATGGGCCAAGCCGGACCAAGCGGACGTACTCCTTGCCGAAGAGTGTGCCAGCGGCGACGTAGGTCTTGCGCTCGGTGGTCACTTCGGCCTGAATCATCGTGCCGAAGTCCCCGGGGTCTTCGTTGGATTCCTCGATGATGGTGAGCCCGCGTTCCTTGGCCAGAGCTGCGGCGTTGACCAGATTGATCTGCTCTTCGAGCGCCCCTTCCATCAGGCCGGCGGCAAAGCTGGCGGTGATGAGTTTGGTGTTTTTCTGGGCGACCTCCCCTCGGTAGATCAGGCGGGCGCTGTCGCGGGTGCCTCGATCCATCTGGGCGTGGAGCATGCCGAGCCGACGGCCGAGGTCAAGGTAAAGTCGCAGTTCGTCAAGCTCGGCCCTGCTGAGCGTGGGCATGTTGACGGCGAAGCGGATCTGGCCACGGGTCAGGAAGTCGGTCAAGAGCCGGGCGGCCTCGACGGCGACGGCCACTTGCGCTTCTTCGGTCGAGGCCCCCAGGTGGGGCGTGACCAAAACCTTCGGATGCTTGACCAGGGGGTTATCAGCCGGCGGGGGTTCCGGGTCGAAGACGTCAATGGCGGCGCCTGCAATCTGGCCGGAGTCGAGCGCTGCGGCCAGGGCGGGCTCGTCGATCAGGCCCCCTCGGGCGCAGTTGATGATCCTTGCCCCTTTGCGCATCTTGGCGATCTGCGCAGGTCCGATCAGGTTGCGGGTCTCGGGGGTTAACGGCGTATGCAACGTGAAATAGTCGCAACGGTCCCAGAGGTCGTCAACCCGGGCGACGCTTTCGATGCCCAGGGTCAGGGCGCGTTCGGCCGACAGGAAAGGGTCAAAGCCGACGACCTTCATATCAAACCCAAGCGCCCGCTTGGCCACGGCCAGACCGACGCGTCCCAGGCCGATGATGCCCAGGGTCTTGCCTTCGAGCTGCGAGCCCGTGTACTTGGTCCGGTCCCAGCGACCTGCCTTGAGGCTCTCGTTAGCCGGGCCGATGTTGCGCGAGAGGGCGAGCATCAAGGCCGTGGTGTGTTCGGCGGTCGAGACGGTGTTGCCGCCAGGGGTGTTCATGACGACGATCCCCCTGCGGCTCGCGGCCTGTACGTCGATGTTATCGACGCCGACCCCGGCGCGGACGATCGCCTTGAGCCGCTCTTGGCCGTTGAGCACCTCGGACGTCAATTGGGTGCCTGAGCGGATCACGATCCCATCGGCCTCGGCCAAAGCGGCGCGCAAGGCGGGCACGTCCTTGGCGAGTTTCGGATCAACGACGAGCTCGATGTCGGGTTCAGCCCTCAAGAGATCCAGACCTTCAACGGCCAGCTTGTCAGTCACCAGAACACGATACGCCACGGTTGCGGGCTCCTCGGTTGGAAGGCGGAAGAACAATTCCAGGAAGGGCAAAAGGGCGGCGGAATCGCCGAACTCCCGGTGCCGACCGAAACTTCAAAAAAACACTGGGGCTCATCCCCGAAACTCACCAACGATCCGGATCGTGACTGACGAAGCATTTCACCCCAAGGGGGGTTCGGGGCGAAAAAAGCGGTTAGTT
>JBDTIR010000813.1:0-2849 GCA_039936275.1 Isosphaeraceae bacterium
TGAGCTTCATTATCTCAGGCATCTTTTCGTATTGGAGTCCGAGCGAATACCGATGTAGATCTTTGCCGTCGTCGAATTTGCCTTTGTCGATGACACTGCGGATAAAGTCGCGGACTGGCGCAAATTCATCCGACCTGGTGAAGCGGTCCCCCTTCTCGCGGAGGACCTCATCAAATGAAAGCAAGGTCGCCGTCAGCGCGCCCAATTCTATGTCCGCCCAGATGACCGGAACTTTAGTCGTGTGAGTGTTGGCGGTGCTGGCGGGCACGAACGACATAGTGATCTGGTCGTCTCTGGCGCCGGCCTGGCGAAGTTTCTTACGGATCGCCTTTTCATCCGTTCCAATAATCGCCTTGGGTTGTTTCGTCTTCGGGTCCCAAGCAACGATCTCAAGCCTGTCTCGGGTGACGACGCCGTCCTTGTCGAGGGCGAGACCCGGTATCTCTCCCGTCACGTCTATTCGGATGATCCGTGATTTATGAGCCTCCGGGAGCAGCGGCCCGAGCCGATTCATGATCGGCGCATACGGTGTCTTCAACGCGGCGACGAGAAGGCTGCCCCATCGCTCGTTGAAATCCGAACTTGTAACTTGTCTCGTCTTGATCCGCCCACCGAGCGATTCAGGAATCGTATGCTCGATTCTCGTCTTCGAATCGAGCGGAGCGCCGGTGAACAAGCAGGTATCCAAGGTATGCTCCCTCAACGCGCCGTTCGGCTCTTAAAATCGCCCTGAACCGAATAGCACAAGGTAAGCCTAAACCCACTCACCACGAAAGTTTAAGCCACTGGGCCTTGTGGGATTGAGGCCGGCGGCCTCTCGACTTGGCAACTTGGTGATTCACTCACAATCGCCAGGCGCTTAAGCCAAGGAGGCCGCCGTGATCCAGTCTACCAGCCCGTCCAACCCACGCCAGTTCGATTCCCTCCGCGATAACCTACGACGCGATCCAGGGCTCCCATTCCTCAGTGAAGACCCGGTGTCAGCCGACATGCCGCCATTCCGGCGGCACCCGAACCCATGAAAAAACTGGCCTTATACTTAAGTCGCGTCTTTGACAGTTGTCGTATTTTCTGAGCAGTTCAGGATTCCGGCTTAGCCATCCCTCGAAATATGAACGGACACCGGGGTTTTCCCGGGGCCCGACCCCGTCAACAGGTCGTGTCGGCGTCCCATCCACACAAGGTACACGATGGCTCCCGACTGAGCAAGCGTCCATGAAACGCCCGGCGGCTTTCGAGGGTTTCCGCGCCCGTCATTCGGATGGATCACGAGCCCCCTTGGCGATCGGTTCGGCTGACAGCACGGGGGGCGACACTGCCAAAGTGGCAGTCAACCGGAATCGGCTCGAAACGGTCTTGTTCCCTAAGTCTTTGCAATCAAGCGACTAACACCAAATGAATTTTCGAGGCACTGGTTTTGCGTATCGTCACGGACGAGCCCGTCCCTGGAGGCCCCGCGCTTGGGGCCGTTGTACGGGGCCGACCGCAGTTAGATTGGAGAATTCACCCGTGGC
Organism: Isosphaeraceae bacterium; assembly: GCA_039936275.1. Lineage (GTDB taxonomy): Bacteria > Planctomycetota > Planctomycetia > Isosphaerales > Isosphaeraceae > JBDTIR01. Next base: position 1,515 of record JBDTIR010000813.1, read on the forward strand.
GAAATCGCTGATTTATGATGAGGAGGCGCGCCAGAAGCTGGCGGCTGGCGCCTCCAAGCTCGCTCGCGCCGTGCGGAGCACCCTGGGGCCTCGCGGCCGGAACGTGGTCATTGACAAAGGGTGGGGCAGCCCGACCGTCACCAAGGACGGCGTGACCGTTGCTGAGGACATCGAGCTGAACGACCCCTATGAAAACATGGGGGCGCAGCTCGTCAAGGAAGCTGCCAGCAAGACCTCCGACGCCACCGGCGACGGCACCTCCACCGCCACCGTCCTGGCCGAGGCCATCTTCAAGGAAGGGCTCCGCGCCCTCGCCGCCGGGGCCGACCCGATGGCCCTGAAGCGCGGGATCGACCGCGCCGTCACGGCCGTTGTTGAGAACATCAAGGGTCAGGCCAAAGCGATCGGCAAGGACAAGAAGTCGATCGCCGAGGTCGCCTCGATCGCCGCGAACAACGAACCGTCGATCGGCGAAAAACTGGCCGACGCCTTCGAGAAGGTCGGCTCTGACGGCGTTATCACCATTGAGGAAGGCAAGGGGTTCGAAACCACCGTCGACGTTGTCGAAGGCATGCAGTTCGACCGTGGCTACCTCAGCGCTCACTTCGTCACCGACCAGGACCGTCAAGAGGTCGTGCTCGAAGACCCGTACATCCTCCTCTATGAGGAGAAGATCAGCACGCCTCGCGTCTTGATTCCGCTCCTGGAGCAGGCCGCTCGGGCCAACAAGCCGCTCTTGATCATCGCCGAGGACGTCGAAGGGGAAGCCCTGGCGACTTTGGTCGTCAACAAGCTCCGCGGCATTCTTCAGGTGGCCGCCGTCAAGGCCCCCGGCTACGGCGACCGCCGCACGGCCATGCTCGGCGACATCGCCGTCTTGACCGGCGGCAAGGCGATCTTCAGGGACCTGGGCATTGAGCTCGAAAACGTCCAGCTCGCCGACCTCGGCCATGCCCGCAAGGTCGTCATCAATGGTGAGAACACCACCATCATCGAAGGCATCGGCACCCCCGACGAGATCAAAGGTCGTACGGATCTGATCCGCCGCGAGATCACCCAGACTGACAGCGAATACGACAAGGAGAAGCTCCAGGAACGCCTGGCGAAACTGGCTGGTGGAGTCGCCCAGATCAACGTCGGCGCCGCCACCGAGACCGAGATGAAGGAGCGCAAGGCCCTCGTTGAGGACGCCCTCCACGCCACTCGCGCCGCGATCGAGGAAGGCGTCGTCGCTGGCGGCGGCACCGCCCTGATCCGCGCAGCCAGCGCCCTGGACGGCAACCTCGGCCTGACCGGCGACGAAGCCCTCGGCGTCGCCAGCATCCGCAAGGCCCT
>JBDTIR010000814.1:0-3201 GCA_039936275.1 Isosphaeraceae bacterium
GTGATGAACGCCAAGGGGGTGTAGGCCATCGTCCGGAAAGCATGCTGGATCCCCCAGGCGACCTTGTTCATGGCCTCATACGAGGGGCCTTCGGGGTTGGCGGTGATCAGGTCCCACTTGTTGATCACAAAGACGCAAGGCTTGTGTTGCTTGGCGACGTAGTCGCCCAGTTGCTTGTCAAGGCGGCTGATCCCTTGGGTCGGGTCGAGGAACAAAAGGACCACGTCGGCACGTCGGATCGAGCGTTCGGCGCGGTGGACTGAGTAGAAGTCCAGGTCGTCGCGGATCTTGGCCTTGCGGCGGACGCCGGCCGTGTCGATGGCGACGAACGGCAGGCTGTCGAGCTCGAAGCGGACGTCGACCGAGTCGCGCGTGGTGCCGGGGACTTCCGAGACGATCATCCGCTCGGCATGCGCCAGCATATTGATGAACGTCGATTTCCCGGTGTTCGGCCGGCCGACCACGGCGACCTTCATCGTCTCGTCTTCAGGGCGGCCGGTCCCTTCCTTGGGAAGCTTCTCGTCGATCAAGGCGAGCAGGTCGCGCTTGTTGCGGTTGGCCGTGGTCGAGACGTGAATCGGCTTGCCACGTCCGAGCTTGGCGAACTCACCGCCGCCGCCCTCGAATGAAGGGTCGTCGGCCTTGTTAATGACCAGGATCACCGGCGTGTCGATGTAGCGGAGCCGGCGAGCGACCTCTTCGTCCAGGGGCATCCGGCCGTCACGGGCGTCGACGGTGAAGAGCACCAGATCGGCCTCGTTCAGGGCCGTCTCGATCTGGCGGTCGACGTCTTCGGACAGGTCGTCGCGATCAACCATGCCGACGCCGCCGGTGTCGATCAGCTCAAAGTACTTGGTCTCGTCCCCCTCGCCAACCTGGGCCAAGGTGCCCACACGGTCGCGGGTCACTCCGGAGACGTCATCGACGATGGCGATCCGTCGACCAGCGATCCAATTGAACAGGGACGACTTGCCGACATTGGGTCGGCCGACAATCACAACTCTGGGCAAGGGCATGATACACTGTGTCCTCCGGCCCAAATGGCCGACCGTTGAGTCGTCGCGGCCGGCGGGACGACGTATTGATCTAGGAGAACCCCGAACCGACGGATACGATAGTTCGGGACGGGCCGGTCGCGCTCCTTCCGCGCCATTATAAGCGGAGCGATTGAAGCCCGACAATGCGAGGTCCGCGCCGATCGACCGATTCCTGGCGACGGCCCGGTTGATCGCATGACGAAAGGGTCGGTCCCCATGACGAGCCGCGCCGGCCCTGGCGACGGGTTCACGGTCCTCGACGGCGCGGCCCTGGTTATTGGCTCGGCGATCGCGGCGGTCCATGTCCGAGCCGCGGCGCAGCCTGCCGAAGGGTTGGACCTGATGGGTTGGACCTTGCTCTGGGTCGTCCTGATCGGCGTGGCCCTGACGGCCGCCGGGCCGATCGTCTTCGTGGTCCGCCGCTATGGCAGGCGACCACCGGGCTATCCTCAGACGGGCGACAGACTTTGGGCCGTGCTCGGCACCCCTTGGCTGCTCGCTGCTCCAGTTCGAGACGAGGCGCTGGGCATTCTCCTGCTGGAGGTCGGCACGGCGATCGCCTCGATGGCGTCCCTGGCGGTCCTCTGGCAAACCCGGGTTGTCGTCCCCCCGGCCCGGGCCAGGGCCCGAGCCCCGACCACCTGGACGGCGAAGGTCGGCATGATTCTGGCCATCACCTGGCCCTTGCAGGCCGGCTTCGTGCTGGCGGTAGTCGGGTAAGCTAATATAGATAAGATCATTGAGCGATCCGCTGATAACCGGAAGCGGTCTCGCGGGACGAGCCTCGGGAGATTGAATGGAGACCAAGACGACTTCGACCGCCCCGCATGGACTTCGACTCCTCGACCTGGCGTCCCTGGTCGCCGGCTTCAGCCTGGCTGGCCTCTTAGTCCGATCGCTCTGGCCCGGGCCGGTCGTGCCGACCTTGGCCGAGGCTCTGTTCCTGAGCTTCGAGTTCCTCTGGCTCGGCCTGGCGATGGGGGGCCCCTTGGTCTTGTTGATCGACCGCAGGGGCGAGCCGGCCGATGGGTCGCGACCACGCTATACCCGGGCGGAACTGGCCTGGTTGCTGATCGGCGGTTACTGGATCGCCCTGACCTTGCTAGCCACGCCGACAAAGCTGCCGTCGGGCCCTTTGCTCGGCGTCTTGCCCGTCCTGGCCGCCCTGGCCTTGCGCCTCTTCGGCCCTCGCCCCGACCCGGCCGAGGCAACGCTCCCAGCCTGGACCCACCACGTGGCGTTGGCCTTGCTTTGGACCTGGCCGCTCGCCTGGATCGCCCTGATACTTTTGAGCAAAGCCATGCTTTAAGCCGAGGAGTTGCGCTGAATTGGCGGATCAGGATGGATCGGTGGGTTTTGATGGACGGTCCGTAAAGTTTCCCCGTGCCTCCCAGGATTCCAAATTGATATTGGCAAGAGCCGAAGAATCACCTATCCTATCAAGCAAGTGGGTATAGGTTTTGCCCATTTTGCGCCCTTTGTGTATTTTGGGCGTCTTGCCTGAACTTCCGTGATTGCACCTTGGAGAAGACACCAATGCGACGTTCGTTCCTGACGGTGGCCGTGCTCGGTCTGGCCAGCATGTTCCTGATGGCGGAGGACGCTCAGGCGTGCCACCGCAACCGTGGCTGCCAGCAGCCGACCTGCGCCCCGGTGCATTGCCCGCCGCCTTGCCCGCCGCCGGTGTATTGCCCGCCGCCGGCTCCTCCCTGCCCGCCGCCGGTGTATTGCCCGCCGCCTTGCCAGCCGGTGGCCTACTGTGCCCCTGCTCATTGCGCCCCGGCCCCCAAGCATTGCGGTCTGCGCAGCAAGCTGGGCGGACTTCGCGGCAAGATGGGCGGACATCGTGGGGGTTGCCGGTAAGCAGGTTGAGCTGAGTGCGGTCCTCCGCGGCCTCGCGTCGTCGAGCCGCTGAGTGGCATGCTGGCTGTATGAGAGTGATCGAGCCGCGCCGGATCTGGCCTTCCCGAAGGCTGGTCCGGCGTGGCCGCGCGCCTTGAGGCTGCTCCCTTGTCTCGGCGTACCGGTGGACCATAGAATCAACCTTGGATGATCTACCAAAGGGTTTCAGGAGTCTAGACTGATGTCGCAAGGCGCGGAAGCCACCCCCCTGTCTGACCGTACCTTCCCGATGCAGCACGGCCATCGTCCCGCCTCGTCGTCG
>JBDTIR010000815.1:0-1626 GCA_039936275.1 Isosphaeraceae bacterium
TTTGGTCATCGGACGCATTGGAGGTTGTGGATCGTGTTCCGCCAATGGGATGGGCTGAAGCCGGCGGCCGTCCTCTGTCTGATTCTACCAGGAATGGCCAGAACCAACGGCGGGAGTCTCGCCCTCCTGAGGAATTCAAAACAGACGAGAGGCTCAGGGGATCTCAACTTCCGCGGGCGCCAGGACTGTCGAATGATCGCGGGCGCCCGGCGTTGAGGGGAGATGGACCGCCTGGACGCGCCAGCCGTGGTGCTTGAGAACCCCTTGAAACGGCGGCGAGCCCGCGACGTTGCCCGAGAGCTGGATCGTGGCCGGATCAAAATCGGCGGCCACATGAACCGGATCGCCCTCGGCAACCTTGAGGATTGGCTCGATCGTCAGATAATCGCGCAGGGCCTTGCGGCACCCTCGGTGAATATCGCGCACCGCCGCGCCGATCTGGGCGTCATCGTAAGAGTCAATATCTTCCTGAAGGAAGTCGATGAGCCGGCCGTCACGCTGAAGGATAGCCAGGACGCGCAGATCGGGGCCTTTGGGGGCCTCAAGAAAGAGCGCCTCCTCCTTCGCGGCGAACTCCGGATCGGTCAGGGTCTTCCACAAGGCCCGCAAGGCCAGCCCAAGGCGCATCGGCAACTCCTCCGCTCGTTTGACAATCCGGCCGACGCGACCGGCCCGTTTGACCACCCGGGGTTCATTCCCAAACGAGTGTACCCGGTCGCCCTGGCCTTTGGGAACGACAACCGTTCCCGACGGCCGGGGCTGGGTCGTTTCGTTCTGGGAAATCTGCGAGGTGCATGCCAACACCTTGGAAGGGTTCTGGTCGTTGCTCCGGAGTTGGCTTCGACCGCACTGAGGGATTTCCCAGGAGAAGCTGCCGCTTTACCTTGGTTTCTTCGAATTCATCCATAACGTCCGGGCCCGCGGCAAGAGCGTTTTGGGGTCGTTGATCGCCCTCTTGCCGTCACCACCCCGGAATCCAGCATGAGCCACGAGAGAAAGGTCGAGAGGGCGAGTCCGTTCGAGTGTTTCGACGGACCTTGCGCGTGGCTCGTTTTCCTCGACTCTTACGAGAATCGATGTTCCTGGACCACCTTCTGGACCGAGTCCATTGGTGGGCAAAGGGGCCGCCGCCTCTTGGCAAAGGGCGCGTCGTCGGGCTACTCTTGAAGGGCGACGGGCCGCCCCCTCGCCGGCATTTGTGGGTCGGTGGGGAGAGGGAGGTCTTTGAGTGGCGGGTCCATTTGCGGAAGGGCCGGCGTTCGCGCCGGACGGGGAACGATGGTGCAGATCAAGTTGCCGGACGGGTCGATCAAGGACTATCCAGACGGGGTCAAAGCCCGCGAGGTCGCCGAAGGGATTGGCAAGCGCCTGGCCGATGCGGCCGTGGCCGCCGTGGCTGATGGGACGATCGTCGATCTGGACCGCCCCCTGGAAAACGGCGATGGACCGATCGAGCTGCGGCTCTTGACGTCAAAGGATCGCGAGGCGCTCGACGTCTTGCGGCACTCGACGGCGCACGTCATGGCCAGGGCGATCATGAGGCTCTTCCCCGGAGCTCGCCTGGCGTTCGGTCCGACCACGGCGCAGGGGTTTTACTACGATATCGACCTGCACGGCCGCACCCTC
>JBDTIR010000816.1:0-2958 GCA_039936275.1 Isosphaeraceae bacterium
CCAAGCCGGGCGCGGTCGTCGCCCCAGTCTGAGAGCTTCGCCCGCCGCTCGGCCAGCGTCATCAACGCCTTGGGGCTCAAGTCGGTCCGCACGCCGACCTTATCGAACGCGCCGCCGACCCCATTGAGCACACGCATCCATGTGGGACGATACGGACGGTCCCAGATCGGCGCCGGACCTGCTTCCCCCGTTGCTACTGATTCGAGGTTGGATCGTTGAGAATCGACCGCCATCGTATTCTCCTCCTTGTTGATGCCGAAGGCTCGCTCTTTGACTCGTGTGCCTTGGGGGCAAAGGCCGACCCGATCAATCAAACTTCCAGAGTATACCGCGCAAAGGGTCAACGAAACGTCCCTTGATGAACGTCCACGCACTCACTCGCTTCCCGGTCGGAACGGCTCAATCGTCACGGATCTTGGAAATCCACGCAAGACGCGGGGGAAATTCCGTCGGCTCGGCGGGAATCCATGCTCCCAAAAAGCGGGTTTGACGCTTCCTATTCCCATGATTCTCGCCTTGGGCTAAACTTCGACCGATCTCTCCAGTATTCGAAGAGAGACATTGGTCGTTCGATCGGAACTCCAAACGACCAGGCGGGATTCCTTTCGAAGGAATCTTGATCACCACGTTTCATGGATGAAACGGGGCTCCGGGGCAGAGTTTGATCGGCGCGAGGAAAGGACTCCTCGTCTCATGCGCGTTGGTTCGCGTCTTTGTTTCTGGCTCTCGGTCGGGGTCGTGTGCCTGGCGATCGGTTCGGGCTGCGCCACGATCAGGAGCAACGCGGACGATCCCTTGCTTCGTCCTTGCACCGACGGCTACGCCTTGACCAAGGACGGCTGGAAGCTGGGCATTCGCCACCTCAAGCCGTTCCACCCCGATCCCAACAAGCTGCCGGTCGTGCTCTGCCACGGCCTGGGGCTCAACGGCACCTTCTGGACGATCACCGACGGCCACCTCGCCGGCCAGCTTGTCGCACGAGGTTATGAGGTCTTCATTCCAGACATGCGTGGATCGGGGGCCAGTCAGCGGGTCGGGCCGGTGGGCAAGGTCAACACCGTCTTAAGACAGACGCCCTTGAAAGAGATTGGCTCCGGGCGCTGGACGGTCGATGACGAGATCCGGTACGACGTCCCTGCGATCCTTGAGTTCATCAAGGAGCGGACCGGCCGCGATCAGGTCAACTGGGTCGGCCACAGCCTTGGCGGCATGCTGATGCTCGGCTACCTGGGCACAGACGCCCATCCTGAGCGGGTCGCCAACTTCGTCGGCATGGGCAGCACGGTCATCCTGGCCGACGCCCCCGAGCACGACATGCTCCGGGCCAACCGCGCCCTGCGGGTCCTCCTGAGTTGCCTCAGCACCGGACGCATGGCCAGACCGATGCGCTGGGGCCGCCCGCCCGGTCTCGACCGCATCGACGGCTTCTATTACACCGCCGCCAACGTCGATTCGCGCACCATCGACCGCTTCTACGGCTCGACCCTCGAAGATCCAGGCCGAGGGGCCTTCGTTCAGCTTGATCCCTACCTTGAATTCGGCCGCATGGTCTCGGCCGACCGCAAAATTGACTACACCAAGGAGTTAGACCATGTGACCACGCCGACCTTGATGATCGCCGGCGATAGTGATTACATGTCCAGCGTCCACTCGACCCAACTCACGTTCGACGCCCTGGGCAGTCCCGACAAGACCCTGCTCCGCTTCGGCAAGGCCGAAGGGCACGTCGATGATTACGGTCATTGCGACCTGGTCTGGAGCCGATACGCTCCCGTTGAAGTCTTCCCCCCCATCATTGACTGGCTCGACCGCCGCCAACCCACCATGACCTCTATCTGGCCCGTCTTGCCCAGTCCGCAGCAAGTCATGCCCAGCCCGCAACACGCTTTGCCTAGCCCACAGCATTAACCAAGGCATCCCCGTCTGGTATCCACTTGTCAATTAACCCCCTCCCAGATAGACTGGTCCATATCGACGGGTCGATTCATCTGGAGGCTGTCTCATGATAACCGTGGGCGAGTCGGAAGCCGAGAGCCAGTTTCCCAAACTACTGGACAGAGTCTCACAGGGTGAGGAAATCCAGATCACCCGCCACGGCCGTCCGGTCGCCAGGCTCGTGCCCGAGCCGGAACCCGAGACGACGGACGTTCAGACCGTCATCGCCGAGATCTTGAAATTCCGCAAAGGTCGCAGGCTCGGCGATGATCTCACGATCCGCCAGTTGATTGAGGAAGGGCGGCGGTTTTGATGGTCAGGCCAAAACCCGACCGGAGTTTGAAAAATCCGCCGATCGGTCTCGTCCTCGACAACTCGATCGCGATGTCCTGGAGTTTCGAGGACGAAGCCAACGATTACGCCGACGCCGTGCTTAACCAACTCGCGGCGACCACCGCCGTCGTGCCGGTGCTCTGGCCTCTCGAAGTCGCCAACGCCTTGCTCATGGGCGAACGCCGCAACCGCTCCACCGAGGCGGAGACCTTGAAATGGATCGGTCTCCTCTCGGCCCTGCCGATCACCATTGACGAAGAAACTAACGCGCACGCATGGTCCGAGAGTCTCAACCTCGCGCGACTACCGGCTCTCCGTCTATGACGCCGCCTATCTGGAACTGGCGATCCGCCGCAGCCTACCTTTAGCAACTCTTGACAACGCACTCAAGGCCGCGGCCCTGGCAGCGGGCGTTTCCTTGTACGAAGCATCTTGAAGCAGACGACGGGTTGACGATCGGCGCTCGCCCCCGTCTATCCTTCCAGCAAGGCGTCGAGGCAAATTTGCGACCAGCTCTCGAACCGTTCTCGATGCCGCCGCACGTCCGCCAAGGGGGCGAACTCCGGATCGGCAAGGCCGGCTTCCAGAGGCTGGACCTCGGGGCGTTCGAGTTCAAAAATATGGACGACCCCAAGGTGGACCTGGCCGACGGGCGTCGCGTCGTCATTGATCAGGCCGAGGCGGCGAATC
>JBDTIR010000817.1:0-3937 GCA_039936275.1 Isosphaeraceae bacterium
GCACATCTTATACACTCAAAGGTGTTGACGCCGTGATCGAAGGGGGGCCGCTCGTCCCCTTGAGCCTGTTGAACGGGCTCCGTCGCGCTTTGGTCTCTACGCTTGACGCCCTTGCCACCGACCCGCCGAAGCGAATGATCGCCGAAGGATCGGTGCTCACGGCCCTTCGCCCCGGGATGGACGCGGACCCGGGCGGCGACGCCCTTCCCGCCCTTTCGGCCCTCTGCCGGACGACCCTTCAGGTCGCCGCAGCGGTCTCGGCGGGCGTGCGGACGATCTACCTTGACCATCAGGACCCCAAAGAGTTCGCCGAAGCCGTCGCCGTTGCCCGCAGCGGTCCTGGCGAGACAGCCGTGTTCGTCGCCACCCCTCGGATCGAAAAACCTGGGGAGACGAACCTGTTCCGCGCCCTGGCCAAACACGGTGCCGACGGCCTTTTGGTCCGCAACGCGGGAGGTCTCGCCTTCTGTGCCGAGCATGATATTCCGTTCGTGGCCGATTTCTCCCTCAACGCCGCCAACGAATTGACCGTCGCTTACTTGAAGGCCCGGGACGCCTTGCGAGTCACCGCCTCTTACGACCTGAGCTTCGACCAGCTTGACGACCTGCTCAAGGCCGCGCCGCCGCATTGGTTGGAGGTGGTGATCCATCAGCAAATTCCCATGTTCCACATGGAGCACTGCGTCTTCTGCGCCTTCCTGTCGCCGGGGACCGACGCCACCAATTGCGGACGACCTTGCGACCATCATGAGGTCAAGCTCCGCGACCGGGTCGGCATGGAGCACCCGCTCAAGGCCGACGTCGGTTGCCGCAACACCTTGTATAACGCCGTGCCCCAAACGGCCGCCGAGTATCTGCCCCGCTTGATCTCCCGAGGCGTCCGCCACCTCCGGGTCGAGTTTCTCGACGACGAACCGGCCACCGTGACCCGGATTCTCGGTCTCTATCAAGACGCAATGGCAGGTCGTCGAGAGGCCAAGGACCTCTGGCGAGACTTGAAGGCGACCAATCAATACGGAGTGACTCGGGGTCAGTTGGCGGTGTTGCAATAAGCGGGACAGCCTGGATTTGAGGACCGACCGGATCATAAGGAGGGCCGTGATGCATTTCACGATTGAGTTACTCATCAGCGGCGATCAAAATGTCAATAAATATTATCAAGCCGCGGTCGAACGCTGGAAGGATATCTGGTCACGACCCGCATCGACGGAAGTCATCGACCTGGCGACAATGCTCTCCCGCGAGCAAGCTTGGTTCGAGCACCATTGTGGGACGCGCTGGATCGGCCAGGAGATCATGGTTGTTTCGGGATTCGGCATGCTCTACTCGACCCGCGTCGGGTTCGCGGATCAGGTCGAGCAGGCCCAACTCCTCTACGATGCGTTTCAGCGTAGCATGTGTAGTATTGAGGTAAAGGTCATCGCGCGAGACATGGCTGAATCGTACAGGTTGTTCGAGAAGTCCACGGCCTAATTCATGCGAGCCGCCCATGCGATCTCCTCCGCATCCGTTCGCATTAGACACGTATGCCACATGGCACCAATCTCAGTTCCCGGATGACGGGCCGTTGCTGGATCATGTCGAGCATTTCCGTAATAAACTGATCCAGAATTCACGCAGCGACCTCGCCTCGCTTGCGCAGATCCTGACCTATGCCGTTAACTACTCACGCAGTGAATTCCGAGTCGCAACGGGTTCCGAGACGGACTACCACCTCTCCTTGTCAGACGCCCTGTTGGCGGAACCGGAATCATCATCGTATCATCTTCTTTTCAAGCCGTCCTCATCCATTATCAATAAACTCTGGAGGAAGAACCAGCACGCTCCCATCGTACATCTGGGCAACATCAGCGAGCATATCACAGACCTGGTGCGAACCGATATCTCGGCGACGACTCTGAGTAGCGCGGAGTTTCTCGCGAATCGCATGAACGCGTTGCCAGTCATTATCCACGGACCAGAAGTCAGGGCCGAGTTTGATATCACGATCCAAACTATCAGATTTGAACCGGAAATGAAGATGGAGTCCGGCTACTTCGCATACCACGGTCTCGTGCGCTTCAAAACCGGCCTTGTGATCGAAGTCCAAATCTACTCGGATTTGATCAGACAGTGGCGAAAATTGTCTCATAGGCTTTACGAACAAGCTCGGATTGAGCCCATTCACAAGCATGAATTCAATTCCAAAGAGTCGCGACTGATCTCGTTAGGACATCTTCTCCACCTTGCCGAATGCCAGCTTCAACAACTTCGCCAAGAATTTGGCGGGTCGAACGCCTAACCGGAACGACTAACAATACAGTCTTATCTTCGAGACGCAGAATCGACCCGAGACGCCGGTCTCTAAGTCGAAGTGAAAGGGCAATCTGGCCCGGGAAGTACAACGCAATGCTCGACCCGATCTCAAACCCGGAACCTAGTGAGGATCCGTCCCCAATCGCGGACGGCGGATACACGATCAACGTGGCCGCCCGCGTGCGTAACCTGCCGCCGTACCTGTTCGGCAAGATCAATGACCTGAAGTACCGGATGCGACGCGCCGGGCACGACGTGATCGACCTGGGCATGGGCAACCCGACCGACCCGACCGGACAATGGATCGTCGATAAGCTCTGCGAGGCCGCGCAGGATTCGAGGAACCATCGCTACAGCGTGGCCTCCGGGGTATACAACCTCCGTCGCGAGGTTGCACAACGGTACAGCGACCGCTTCGGGGTCGAGCTCGACCCTGATCAGGAGATCGTCGCCACGATCGGCTCGAAAGAAGGGTTCAGTCATATGTGCCTGGCCCTGCTCGGCCCGGGAGACACCGCCCTGGTCCCCGCCCCGACCTTTCCGATCCATGCTCACGCCGTTGCGTTGGCAAGCGCCAATGCGATCGCGCTGGACGTCCGCGATCCCGAGGCGTTTCTGGCCAACGTCGCCCTGATGTGCCAGACGCTCTCGCCAAGGCCGAAGGTCCTGATCCTGAATTACCCGCACAACCCGACCGGCCTGGTCGTTGAACCGGCCTTCTTCGTCGAGATCGTCGCGTTGGCGAAGCGTTATGGGTTCCTGGTCATCCACGACTTTGCTTATGGCGACGTCTGCTACGGCGGCTACGAAGCGCCCAGCTTCCTCGCCGCGCCCGGGGCCAAGGACGTCGGTTGCGAGTTCACCACGATGTCCAAGGGGTACAACATGGCCGGCTGGCGGGTCGGCTTCGCCGCGGGCAACCGCGAGATGATCCGCGCCCTCAAGACGATCAAAGGCTATTATGATTATGGGCTTTTCCAGGCCGTGCAGATTGCCGCGATCGTCGCCTTGAGGCACGGCGAGGAGGCACGCAAGGCGCAGGTGGCCGAGTATCAGATGCGCCGAGACCTGATGGTCGAGGGCCTGAACCGCATGGGGTGGCAGGTCGAATCGCCCAAAGGGGGGATGTTCGTCTGGACGCCGATCCCGGAACCTTGGCGGTCCCGAACCGGCTCGGTCGATTTCGCGATGAAACTGCTCGAAGAGGCCGAGGTCGCCGTCAGCCCCGGCGTCGGGTTCGGCGAGACCGGCGAAGGCTACCTGCGGCTCGCCCTGGTCGAGAACGAGCAACGCCTCCGTCAGGCCCTCCGACAAATCGGCCGTTGCTTGAAAGCAGAAAGAATTTCTTGATACGTTCAGATCAAATAAGTGGAACACGTCAATCCCCGATCTGACGTGTTCCACACGTCCCCTTTTTATATTTGGAAAATTACTTCGATTTCTCGAACGCGGCGGGCACGATCTTGTGGACCGCGTTGACGATCAGGTCTTCGACCTCGGGGGCGAACCGGGTGGGGCGGCCATAATAGACCATCGCGCCGTCGGCCTCGTAGCCGCCTTCCTTGAGGATGCGTTTCGAGGGGATGTAGCAGGTGACGTCGTTGCAATAGGCGTTGACCCAGAGTTTCGACGGGTCAAACTC
>JBDTIR010000818.1:0-3563 GCA_039936275.1 Isosphaeraceae bacterium
CATACGTGCCTTCGCCGGCAAAGGGACGGGTCGCGTGGTTCTCTCGCCAGTAAGTTTCTTCGACTGTTGGGTCGATCGACTCGGCGACCCCTTTGCCGGCCAGACCGCCGACCACGGCGCCGATAACCACGCCAGCCGCCGTGCCGATCGGTCCCGCCATCGAGCCGACCGCGGCCCCGGTCGCTGCCGCGGCTGCCGCCGCGCCTAATGCCGCTCCCGCTGCGCCGCCGGCGGCCGCGCCGATTCCTGTGCCGACAGGGTGGGCTCCGGGTTCGCCGCTCAAAGGATCAAGGTTCGCATCGGCATCCATATCTCGAACTGGTTTGGTTGTACCCGCCATCGTTAGGCTCCTCATGCTGAGAAAAAGGGGGAAGCCGGAATCGAATTGCAACGAAGGCGGACAGACGCAAAGCCAATGCCAAACATATTCTGTTTACTCAACGAGTCAGCCGGTTGACTCGCTCGGCCTCCCCTTTGAGGAATTCGACCTCAAGAAACGGGTCGGCGCTGATCTTCTGGAACCGGACCTTTCCTGCGCCGTCGATCAGGAACGTACCGTGCAAGGGTTGGTCCTCGAAGTCGTCAAAGGACCGATAGGCTTTGAACAAGGTCAGCCCGGGATCGGACAGCAGGGGCATCGGGAACTTGATGTCGTCCTCGTTCTCATTCAACACCTTGGTGGCTTCGACGTCGTCGGTACTGACGGCCACGACCTCAGTGCCGAGTTTGCGGAAGGCCTCGACCTCCTTGCCGAACAGTTCAAGCTGCTGCATGCAGTGGGCGCACTGACCCCCGAGGTAAAACAGGAGAACCACGTTCTTGCATTTGTGGTCGGCCAGGGTCCAAGGGGCCCCTTGGGTGTCTGGGGCTGAGAGCGGCTCGGCAGCGTAGGGAGACCAGGTCAAGGGGCCGAGCGTCGTCAGATCGATCCGGTTTTGCGCGGCGTCGTCGGTCTCGGGCTCGACGGCCACGGGGGTCCAGTCGCCCGCGGCTTTCCAGGCGTCAACGATCGGCGCCAGGCGCTGGAAGATCGGCAAGTCGCGGTCGGCCTCCTTGGCCAACGGTTCGAGCTTCCGATAGGCGATTTGGGCCTCCTTGTCCTTGCCGGCGATGTGCAAGACCTCAACGTACTCGGCCAGCGGAGCCACCTGGTTCAACGCGCGATCAACGGCCTTCTTGGCGGTCGATTCGGCCAGCTCAAGATTGTTGACACTCAGATAAGCCCGCGCCAATGCCTCGCCGCGCATGCCGGTCGCCTTGGCAAACTGTTTGAACGCGCCGTCCTTGTCGCCGTCGAGCAGCATCTGATGGCCTTCCAACTCCGCGAGGGCTTTCTCCACGCCGGCCAAATCTCCGGACTTCTTCGACTTCTTTGACTTCTTCGACGCCTCACCATCGGCCAGGGCCTTCAGGGCGGCCACCTGCTCGGCGAGCTTGGCCTTGTCCCCTTTAGCGGCATAGGCCAGACCCAGCGTGAACGCCTTTTCCTTCTTCTCGATCGGCGTGTTTGACCAGTCCAAGGCCCCCGAGGTCGTCGCCTCGATCAAGTCGTCCCAGAGTTCATAACGAACCAGGAGTTCCGACCAACGCGCCCGCCCCTCCCGCTGGCAAGAGCCGCCGTCGTTCGGGCCGTTCTGCTTCGGATCGCGCGGCTCCTCGACCAGGTTCCTCGCGATGGTAATCGCCTCGCGAACCTTGCCGATGTGGCTCAAGCTGGTACAGAGCCATTGATTGTTATGCGAGTAATTATGAATTTCAAACGGCATGACGCGGTGCATCGCCAACGCGGCGTGATCGACCCTGGCCGACGCTTCTTGCTGATAGGCCGCGTCGGCATACCGTTTCAGTTCGGTGTAGGTATGGCCCGGCATGTGCCAGGCGTGCGCGATCCCTGGGGCGGCCTTGCCGTACAAGGCGGCCGACTTCAGGGCCATGGTCGGCTTGCTGTGGTCCCAGAGGTGAATCCGGTAGTGATGCGCCCCGGGGTGCATCGGTTCAACCCGAAGCACTTCGGCAAGCAAGCCCTCGACCGCCTGCCGGCTGCCGATGCCGTCCCCTTTGCTGGAATTCTGCCAGGTAACCATCGCCAGCCAGACCTTGGCGTTGAGATCGTCCGGGTGCTCCTGAACGATCGTTTCCAGGCCCAGTAGCAAGCCTTGCCGCCGCGCCTTGGCGTCGGCTCCGTCTTTGTAAAAGGCGGACAGAGCGTCGAGATAGCGGCGTTCCCTGGCGCTGGTCGTCGCCTTCTCGGCGCGTTTCCGGGCCTCCTTCATGAATCCTTCGGCCCGCTTGGTGTTGTTGGTGTTAGCCATCGCCATGCCCCAGTACGCCATCGGGCAGGCGGGGTCGATCTTGGCGACTTGACGGAATGAGCGCTCGGCTTCCAGATAATAGAACGTATGGAGCTGGGCCACGCCTTGATCCATGAACGCCTGGGCGTCGGGCTTGTCGGTGGTGATCGGGAAGGGGGCCTTGCCCATCCCCTCGATCAACTTGGCGGCCTGTCGAGGGCCGTCATTGAAGGCTTCACCGTGCAGGGAGTGCCCTGCGGCCGGCACGGCCGGGTTGGCCTCACTGGCGGGGGCGGTCGGCTTGGTCGGCTCGTCGCCTCGCGCCTGGAGACCCGGGGCCACCAGAAAGGCGAGGCAGAGGGACAGTCGTCGGGTCATGGGGATCACGCTCCAGAACATTCAAAAGGCGGTGGGACGTTTTCGGTGGGATGGAGCTTTGGCGGGCAAGCACGATCAATCCAGGTTCAAGACCGACGCGCGGCCCTCAAACATCTTTAGCGGCAACGCGGCCTCGTCCGCGCCCCGTCGTCTTCCGGAAAACTCAAGACTGGTCTCTCAACGCGAACTTCAGACCCCATTGCACCAGACCCGGGCCACCCAAACAAGCCGCGCCGTTCCAAGCCCTCGAAAATACCGCCGGACTTCGCCGGCAGGGGCTTGCATCCTCAATCATGGATTGTTCTACTTGTGCAATCAGCCACCCGTGGGTGGTTGCTGATTCGTTCGGGTCGCGACCTCCACCCTCCCCCCTGGCGGCGCGTCTGCGTGTCGTCTCACTTGTACGGGTGCCGACATCAGGACATCACGTCGATGAGCACGCGACGTCAGCGCCCTGTCCGCGTTGCCCTCCCCGTCGTCGAGCGGCTGGAGGCGAAGCAACTCCTGAGTTTCGACCCGATCTCGCCAATCACCGTGGCCCCGCCCGCCTTCGCGGCCGAACGGGTCGTGACCACAGCCCCGATCCACTTCCCGGCGCCCGCCTTCGGCGGCCTCACGCGGCCCCACGAACCGTTGATCCGCCCCTACTCGGCCGCCCCGCCCTCCTCGACAACGTCCATCGCCATGCCCTTCGACGCGATGAGCGGCTCGGACGACCCGGGCAGCGACGGCTCAGGCGGGTCCGGCGAGAGCGGCGGCGACCCCGGGTCCGGAGGCGGCGATCCCGGGTCCGGCAATAGCGGTGGCTACCAGTCCTATACCTCCGAGTCCAGCGGCACTTCCGAGAGCGGCGACTCGGGCGACGACGGCATCGGCGGCACCTACTCCTGGGAC
>JBDTIR010000819.1:0-11422 GCA_039936275.1 Isosphaeraceae bacterium
TGCTCCTCGTGTAGTAATCCCAGGCCGTCCAAAGGTTCTGGCCCAAGGGGGCCTCCTCAGTGACGGCCGGACCCCCTTCCCTGGGATGTCCATAAGCGCTGGTTGAGCTAATATGCACGAACCTGGACACGCCGGCGTCGATCGCAGCCAGGGCCAGGTTGCGGGTCGCGTCGATGCAGCCGGTTTGAAATTCGTTCCAAGGCCCCCAATCTCCCACCTTCGCCGCGGCGTGATACACCACGCCAATGCCTTGAACGGCCTGTGCGCAGGCGGCCGGATCGGTCAAATCGCCAGTCACAAAGTCCATACCAAGCGACTCCAGAAACGCGGTATCGCTCCCGGGGCGGACCAAGGCGCGGACCCGATCCCCACGCGCCGCCAGGCGTTCGGCAATATGGCTGCCGAGCATGCCGGTCCCACCGGTGACAAGGGTTATCGTTGTCATCGAGTTCTCGATCAGTGTGTAAAAAAAATTCCCATCCCGCGCGGAGCCGCCGAAGACGCAACTAACGACGTCATCCCGCCTCTTTGTTTCCGTTTTCGACCAGGGCGAGCACGAACTTGGAGCGAGCGGAAAACTCGCTGGAATTTTATTGGATCGGTCCCCAGATGGGGTGTAGTCTAACTCGGTCGAACGAGGTGGAACCAGGCCCCTTTTTCCTTCAAGCAAGACCGATCTCCCTAATCGTTGAGGTCTTCCATGATCGATCCCGATCAATTCTGGGAACGCAGCGACGACGCCCGCCCCGGTGTGACCGAAACCCAGATCCAGGCTTGGGAACAACAGCAAGGGGTCACTTTGCCCACGTTGCTCCGCGAGACCTTGACCCGCCAGAACGGCGGCCTCGTCCGCCTCGGTGAGATTGAGATCGACCCGCTCCGCGAGATCAGGCCGGTTGATGAGGACTTCTGGGACTACACCGACATCGACGACGACGAGGCCCCCGACCACGCCCTGGTGTTCTCCCTGGGAAGCAACGACCTCGGCGGCCAACTTCTCATGAACTTCAACAAGGACGGCCGCAAGGGAGAACCGAGCCTCTACCTCTTTTACAGCGACCCCGGCGATGCAACCCTGATCGCCGACTCACTTGACGAATTCTTCGAGGCGGAGTTGGCTTTCGACGACGAGCCCGCCGTGGACTGGTCCGAATGGACCGAAAACCTGGCGATCGTCGCCCGCGAGACGATCGATATGTCGGCCCCTGACGAAGGCAAGGCCGACATGGAACAGGTCTTGGTGCGCCAAGACGACGCCCTGGTCCTGTTCACGCGCACGCGGTTCTCCAAAGGTGAGAACCTCGAAAAAACCACCTTGCCGCTGCCGCTCGATCCCCAATGGGCCGAGATTCGACCGCTCCGGCCAGGCGTGAATCCCACCTTCGCCCTGCACATTCAGCCGAAGGAGTCGGACGGCATTCTCTGCGTCGAATCGTTCCAGATTGAGGACGGCCGCTGGAAGAACACAATCAACGAAGGCGCGCCGATCTACGTCCACTTCGAATCCTCCGACCGCGCCCGTCTCGAAGCCTTGCGAACGGACCTGTTCGGCCAGGCCGAGGCCGAATGCGCTCAAGCCATGCAGGACCGCGAGGCCAGCCTGCAAGCCCATCTGGACAGCCTACCCCCCGAACAGCGTCAGGCTGCGATGTTGCAAGCGGCCATGACCATGAAGGCCGACCTTGATCGCCAGTTCGCCGCCCAGTTCGGCGACCTCGGCCCGCCCCCGCCCGAGTTGGCCCCATTAGCGAACCTGCTACGTCAGAAGCTGGACCAAGCCACCGCCCGCGCCCGCGATCAGGTTGCGCACAACCCGCCCAGCCCCGAGACGCTCCAAAAGATTGATGAGATGTTCAAACCCCCTGACTAAATTTCCGCGACTCAATAAGGAGTGATCGATTCAAATTTATCGTCTTTTTATCACGATGATAAACTTATTCCGATATTCCAACATGCTCGAATCCGAACTTTGCGAAGCTGTGGGCAAAGGGGATCTTGACGCGATCCGTTCGCTCCTGGCCGCCGGGGCCGATGTTCATTACGTGCGACCACAAGGTTACACCGTGATGATCGACGTGATGCACGGCCGCTCGATCGCCGACGATGACCAACTCATACCGATCTTGCGGCTTTTGATCGATCGGGGCGCGGACCTCGACGCGGTCAGCGACTACGGGGAATCGGCCTTGAGCGTCGCGTCGAACATGGGCAGGTTCGACGCCGTCGCGTTGCTGCTCGACTCTGGGTCCGAACCCGCTCCTCTGGAGTGGACCCCGCTCATGCGATCAGTGGCCCTGGGGTCGATCGAGGACGTTTGCTCTCGGATCGACGAAGGCGAAGATCTTGCGGCGCGCGACCGCTGGGAACGCACGCCTTGGCTCTTGAGCTTGCAAACCGGCGACGTCACCAAGGCCGAGCGATTGCTCAAGGCCGGGGCCCAGAAAACCGATCGCGGTCGTTGCGGGAGGACGGCGCTCATGTTCCCGATCACCAACGGCCACTCGGCGATGCTCAAGTGGCTGCTTGAGCAAGGAATCGAACCCAACGAGTTGGACGACTTCGGTGGCAGTGCCCTGATCCAGGCCGCCGAGAATGGGGACGCGGACTCTGTGCGGATGCTCCTGGATGCAGGTGCGGACCTTCATCATCGACACTACTCCCAGACGGCCATCCAGGCGGCCGGCAGTTTAGACGTGGTGCGAATTCTCGTCAACGCAGGCGCGGACCTCAACGACCTCGACGGCGAGATGCGGGCCGCCCTGACCCACCTTCCACACGATGGAAACATTGCCTGCACCGGGACGCAGTATCAGGCGGCCAAACACCGGATTTTCGGCAACGCCAACCCACAACGGATGAATTTCCCGTTCTGGAAGGCCATGATTGCCAGCGGAGCAACGGCGTATCAGGCCCGAGCGCACTTCGAACCGGACAAATCCGGTGGTGATGCGGTCTGGTGTTTCAATCGGTTTGGCAAATCGATCAACGAGCTGCCGGACGGCCGGATCATCGAGATCGGTGGGGAGCATGAGGACTTCTACGACGAGGATTTCTGCATCTACAACGACGTGATCGTCCACCATGGAGACGGCACGTTCGACCTCTACGGCTACCCTGCCTCCGTCTTTCCGCCGACGGATTTCCACTCCGCAACTCTGGTTGGCAAATTCATTTACATCATCGGAGGCTTGGGGTACAGCGGCGAGCGAACCTTCGGCGCCACGCCGGTTTACCGCCTCGACATCGAGACCCTCGTCATCGAAAAGGTCGAGACGTCCGGTATCTTGCCCGGCTGGATCCACGAGCATAAAGCAAAACTCGTCGATCATGGCATCGAAGTAACCGGAGGCCAGGTTTGTCGTTTCGTCAACGGTGAGGAACTGATCGAGGCCAACAGCAACCCGTACACGCTGGACCTGGCGACCTTGGTCTGGTCGCGCTGAGCGATGCCGGGTCAAGAACTGGCATGGGTCTCGATCCCGTAGTTTGGAATTCGATGGCCCTTCAAATTGAGGCCCATTTTCCCATCATCCAATGTTTTTTGCCGAAGGCCCTCTTGACGCGGGCCAGCTCTTGGAGCAATGTTAAACGGTAGACGCGCACTTCGGTCGTGCCCGCGCCTTGCGGTCGAGCGGCTGGCTTGCGTCTTCGGTCCTCAATCCTTCCAGGAACGGCGAAGCGATCGCCAAGCCGGGAAGGCCCTCCCCCTTTGGAGAGGCAGTCGGCCTCGACGTCGGACCCCTCGCCTTTTTGGTCCGAACGACGGCGAAGCCACTCCAAAGGGATCAACGGCACGCCCCCAAACGCCGAGGTGTCCTCTTATGCGCCAGCGCTGCGTTTCCAGTCTGGTGGCCTTGCTCGGCCTGGCCTGTCTCGCCGCGAACGACCCGGCTCAGCTTGAAGTCTACCCGAACGAGGTCACGCTCAACGGCCCGGCCGCGTCCCAGCGCCTGGTCGTCGTCGGCGTCCTTCCCGACGGCAACCGCCAGGACCTGACCGACCGAGCGACGATCGAACCCCAAGGGACCGTGGTCAAGCTCGACGAACGTGGCCACCTGACCCCGGTTGCCGACGGCCAAGGCGACGTTGTGGTCCGGGTCGGCCAAACCTCGACCAAGGTCAAGGTTACAGTCCAGGGATCGACCAAGCCGAGACTC
This sequence comes from Isosphaeraceae bacterium, assembly GCA_039936275.1. Taxonomy (GTDB): domain Bacteria; phylum Planctomycetota; class Planctomycetia; order Isosphaerales; family Isosphaeraceae; genus JBDTIR01. Next base: position 4,158 of record JBDTIR010000819.1, read on the forward strand.
GTCAGTTTTCGCCATGAGATCAACCCGGCACTGACCAAGCTGGGTTGCAACGCAGGCGGGTGCCACGGCTCGCAGCACGGCAAAGGGGGGTTGAAACTCTCGCTCCTGGGGTTCGAGACCGACCCTGACTACACGGCGATCGTCAAGGGAGCCGAAGGCCGGCGCCTGGCCCCGTCGACCCCCGAGGAAAGCCTGATCTTGCTCAAGCCGACCTTGAGCATCGACCACGGCGGCGGTAAGCGCATGGAACGGGACGGCAGGGAATACAACCTCATCAAGCTCTGGATGGAGGAAGGCGCCCCGGCGCCCGTTCCCAACGAACCGAGCGTGACCGCCCTGGCGATCTTGCCCAACCACCGGGTGATGGCCCCTGATGAACAACAACACCTGATCGCCATGGCCACCTACGACGACGGCACCGTGCGCGACGTGACCGATGACGCCAAGTTTAACTCTCTTAACGAAGGCAACGCAACCGTCACTCCCAACGGCGTGGCCAAAGCCGTCGCCCAAGGGGAAACCAACATTCTGGTCCGCTATCAAGGCCAGGCCGCCCTGTCGTTGCTGACCATCCCCTATGCCCAGAATCGCCCCTTCGAATTCGCCGCAAAAACCGTGCTTGATGAGAAAGCTGCGACCAAATGGCGAGAGCTGGGCCTCGTCCCCTCCCCCCCTTGCACCGACGCGGAATTCCTCCGCAGGGCGATGCTCGACACCATCGGCACCACGCCGACCCCGGACGAGGTGGACGCCTTCCTCGCCGACAACGACCCGGAAAAACGGACGAAACTGGTCGATCAACTGCTCGACCGGCCCGAATACGTCGATTTCTGGACCCTGAAATGGGGCGACATCCTCCGGGTCAACTCCACCAAGCTCGGGCCACAAGGCATGCTCGCGTTTAACCTCTGGTTGCGCGAAGCTTTCCGGTCAAACATGCCGGTCAACACGATGGTCGAGGCCCTCGTCACCGCGCAAGGCTCGATCTACACCAACGGCCCCGCGAATTACTTCCGAGTCGCGTCCAGCCCCGAAGATCTGGCCGAAACCACGGCTCAGGTGTTCATGGGCGTGCGCCTTCAGTGCGCCCGATGCCATCACCACCTTACCGAGGCTTACGGTCAGGACGACTATTACGGCCTGGCGGCCTACTTCGCGCGGATCAAGACCAAGAACAGCACCGAGTTCGGCCTCTTCGGTCGCGAACAGATCATCTACGTCGCTAATGCCGGCGAGGTCCGCCAGCCGCGCAGTGGTAAAGTCATGACCCCGACCCCCTTGAACGACGAGCCGGCTGACGACCCGGTTGACCGCCGCCGCGCCCTGGCCCAATGGTTGACCGCGCCCGATAACCCCTGGCTGGCCCGCAACGTCGTGAATCGCTACTGGGGCTACCTGTTCACCAAAGGTCTGGTCAACCCGATCGACGACCAGCGCGCGAGCAACCCGGCGTCCAACCCTGAACTGCTTGACACCCTGGCAAGCGAATTCGTCCAGGGCGGGTATGACCTCAAGAAGCTCATGCGCCTGATCCTGACCAGCCAGGTTTACAGCCTGAGTGCGCAAGCCACGCCGGAGAACCGGCTCGATTCGACGTTCTTCACGCATTATCTGATCAAACGCCTGTCGGCCGAGCAACTGCTTGACGCCGTGAACCAGGCCACCGGCACGGTCGAGAAGTTCGACAAACGCCCTGCGGGCACCCGCGCCATTTCCCTGCCCGATCCAAGCGTGAAGTCGTACTTTCTCGACGTCTTCGGGCGACCCGGCCGCGCCATCGCCTGCGAATGCGAACGCTCGGCCGACCCGACGCTCGGTCAGGCCCTGCACCTGATGAACGGCGACCTGATCAACCGCAAGGTCTCGCAAGGCGACGGCCGACTGGCATTGATGCTCAAGGACCCGAAACTGACCGACGCAACCCTGATCCAGACCCTCTACAAAGTCGTCTTCGCCCGCCCCGCCACCGAGCCCGAAGTCGCCACGGCCTCGACCCTGATCACCGAAGGCCCCAACCGCGCAACCGGAGCGCAAGACCTTATGTGGGGGTTGCTGAACTCGAAGGAGTTCTTGTTCAATCACTAAATGACCCTTGATCTGGTCTGATCTGGAATCGTGGAATCTGGAATCCTTGGAATCTGGAATCAAAATCATCATGATACTGGCACGACTGGCCCTCCTCTCGCTCCTGGTCGCGACGCCCGCGGTCGTGACCGCCGACGAGCCGCCGACCTTCGAGCGCGACGTCAAGGCCGTCCTGACGAAGCGCTGCACGGTCTGCCACAACGCCAGGAAGATGAGCGATCTGGACGTCTCTGGCGGCCTGGCGCTTGATTCGTTCGACGCGGCGATGCGGGGCACGAAGAAGCACAAGGTCATTGAGCCCGGCAAGGTCGATGCGAGCGAGTTGCTCAAGCGGCTGGACAGCACGGACGAAGACCAACTGATGCCCCTGGGCGAAGACCCTTTGCCCGAAGATCAGCGGGCCTTGATCCGTCAATGGGTCGAGGCCGGGGCCCCTCGCGGCGAGCCCAAAGAGCCCGCGAGCATCGCCGCGACGGCTCCAAAAATCGCCAGGCGAGTCGTCCGCACGCTCGACGTCGTGCTCACGACCGATGCGAAGATTCCCAAAGGAATCGAAGGGTTCGGCCCTGGCGGCCCTTTGGCGGTGGCCTTGAAGGTCGGTCCCTTGCCGGCGGTCACGGCCTTGGCGTTTCGAGGGGACGGCCGGCTTCTAGCCGTGGGCACTTTGGGTGAGGTGGTGCTCTGGGATCTGGTCGAAGCAACCCCTGCCGCCGTCCTGACCGACGTCCCCGGCTCGGTTCATGCCCTGGCGTTCAGCTCGGACGGCCGACGCCTGGCCGTGGGCGCGGGCTTGCCGGCTCGGTCGGGGACTTTGCGAATTTACACGGTTCCCGATGGCACGCTGGAACAGGACCTTGAGGGTCACACCGACGTCATTTACGGCCTCGCCTTCCGGCCCGACGGCGCTCAGCTTGTCTCGGCCAGCTTTGACAAGACCGTCCGGTTCTGGGACCTGACCACCGGCAAAGCCGCTGGCGAGTTCACCGGGCATTCCGACTTCGTATACGACGTCGCTTATGCCAACGACGGTAAGTCGGTCTTGAGCGTCAGCAAGGACCGCTCGGTCAAGCGGCTCGACCCCGCGACGTCGCATGCTGTGCGCACGTTCAGCGACCACAATGACGAGGTGCTGGCTCTGGCTGTGCGGCCCGACGGCACCGGGTTCGTCTCGGCCGGTCAGGAGCCGCAACTGCGCTGGTGGGAATCCGACGGCGACAAGCCCACCAAGAAGGTCTCCGGCCACGGCGGCCCGGTCCATCAACTGGCCTTCAGCGGCGACGGCGCGTTGCTGGTCTCGGCCAGCGGCGACAAATCGGTGAGGCTCTGGGACGGCAAATCGGGTGTCTTCAAAAAGGTCTTGCCCGGGCCAACCGATTGGCAATACGCGGTTGCCATCTCCCAGGACGGCCGTCTGGCCGCCGCCGGAGGCTGGGACGGCCTCGTCTGCGTTTGGAGCGTCGATAAGGCTGCCTTGCTCGCCACCTTGATCCAACCACCCGGCGAGAGCCCCGGACAAGCCGAATGGCTGGCCGCCACGCCGACGGGCTACCTGACCGCCTCGCCAGGACTCCTGCCCTTACTCCGATGGCGAGTCGATGGGGCGGACCTATCGGGCGACGCCCCTTCAACGGCCTTCCTTCGGCCCGATCAAGTCGCACACTCCTTGAACGGCGAACCGACTGCCGCGCTCGAATCGGTCTTGAAGCCAAAGGACGCTCCCCAATGAACCCGATCCTGCTTCGATCACTCTCGTCCTTGGTCTTGGTCCTGGCCGTTCTCACCCTGAACGCCAAAGGGCAGACCTCGTACCCGATGCTCGCCTGCGTTCAGCCGACGGCGATCCAGCGCGGCCAGACTGTCGAGGTCACGATCAGCAGCACCCGGGACTTCGAGGGGGCCGACTCCTTGCTCTTCGAAGGGACCGGCCTGACTGCCCGGGTGCTCGAACCAACCAAGCCTGCCGGCAAAGGCCCGGTCCGATCGGTCAACGCCAAGATCACCGTCGAGGCCAACGCGGCGCTCGGCCCCAGAGAGCTGCGAGTCGTCACCACTCAAGGCATTTCCTCCATTGGCCTGATTGTCGTCACCGCCGATCCCGTGGTCGTCGAAGCCGACGACAAGGCGAACGACCTCCCCGGCACCGCCCAGACTATTCCCTTGCCGGCGGCCGTCACTGGAACCATCGGCAAGAACGAAGACGTGGATTGGTATGCGTTCCAGGCCGAAGCCGGTCAGGTCGTCACGTTCAACGTGCTCGGCAACCGTCTCGAAGACAAGATCCATGACTTGCAAACGCACTTTGATCCGATCCTTCAACTCTTCGACGATAACGGCCGAGAGCTGGCGGCCGACGACAATAGTCTGTTCGCCGACCCTCAACTGATTTATGAGTTCAAGACCGCTGGCACCTATCGGATTCAGGTGCGGGACACCAGCTACGCCGGCAACGTCAGTTGGACCTATGTCTTGCACGCCACGGCCGGCCCCTTCGCCACGTCGGTCTTCCCGATGGCGGTGAACCCGGGTGCAACGGCCGAGCTGCACGCTCTCGGCGCCCACATCGACCCCGCCGAAGTCATCACCCTCGCCGTGCCTGAGTGCGCCAAGGCGGGACCGATGTCCTTCCCCTTGCCGACCTCCAAAGGGGAGACCCCGCTAACCCTCTTGGTCGTGACCACCCTGCCCTTGGCGACGGAAATCGACGATGCTCCAGCCGATGCTGACTCAGGCCAGCCTTTGACCTTGCCGGTCGCCCTCAGTGGTCGTTTGAACGCGCCCAATGATCTGGATCGCTATACTTTTACCGCCAAGAAGGGCGCTTTGCACGTCTTCGAGGTCCTGGCGAGGCGGGTCGGCTCGAACGCCGATCCGGTCTTGCGGGTGATCGACCTCAAGGGCAAAACCTTGATCGAGGTTGACGACACCTACGGCAAGGACCCAAGGCTCGAATGGACCGCCCCGGCCGACGGCACGTTCGCCGTGGAAGTCCGCGACCTGCACAGTCGAGGGGGCGACGGGTTCGGCTACGTGCTCGAAAGCAGCGAAGCCCGCCCCAATTTCCTCCTGAGTTGCGACCCTGACAAGCTCAACATCGGCCCGGGGGCACGCACCACTTTGTTCGCCAAGGTGGTCCGCCAGGCCGGATTCAAAGGGGCCGTTACCGTCACCTGCGCCGGCCTGCCAACCGGGATGTCGGCCACCCCGTTGACCATCCCGGAGGGTATGACCCAGGGGGAAATCGTCGTCTCGGCCGCGAGCGACGCCCCCCGAGGGGCCTCGCTCTTGACGATCACCGGCCTTGCGGAAACCCCTGACGGCCCGATCACGCGCACCGCGACCCCGATGCAAGAGATTTACCTCCCCGGCGGCGGTCGAGGGCTTTACGAGGTCGAGACCATGGTCGCGGCCGTCACCGAACCCTCTGACATCACCGTCGAAGCCGAACCCGCATCAATCACCTTGACGCCCGGGAAAACCGCGACGATCAACGTGACCATCAAGCGCCTTGACGGGTTCGAGGGGCCGGTGAACCTGGCCATTGATCTCGCCCATCTCGGCCGATCGTTCGCCTCCCCCCTGCCCCCCGGCGTGTCGTTGAAGTCGGCGGGGAGCAAAACCCTGATCGGCCCCAAGGCCACCACTGGTACGATCATCCTGGAAGCGAAGCCCGACGCCCCTCCTTGCGACAACGTACCGATCGCCGTCATGGGACATATCTCGATTAACTTCGTGGTCAAGACTGCCTATTCGAGCGCACCCATCTCTTTGAGCGTGACGCCCAAGGCGAAGTAAGCACGCTTTGAGGTTGGCCCCTTGACGTGCCCGAAGTCGATTCATCTCCTTGGTCTCGACGAGGTGTTTGAGACCAAGGAGCCCCTTGTCGGGTAGAATCCAAGGCCGCTTCGCGCCTACCGGCTGGATTGTCGGGTCCGGATCGGCTAGAACGGCGGGAAGGTTCGGATTCCACCGACCAAGCCGCCAACGGATGTGAAGATCGGTGGGCGGCCACAAGTGAAACGAATCGACCCTTTGGGACGTTGTCGTATGAGCCATTGTACATTCACGAAAACATATTGTTTTGCGATCGCATCGCTCTTGCTCATCTCGATCGCGACGGTCGAGGCCGGCGAGGTCCAGCTCAACGGCCGGACGTTCACGCTGCCTGACGGATTCGAGATCGAGTTGATCGCCGGGCCGCCCTTGGTCGATCGACCGATCACGATCGACTTCGACGAGCAAGGGCGGCTCTACGTTGCTGACTCGTCCGGCTCGAACGACCCGGTCCAGAAGCAGCTTGTCGATCGAACGCACCGGATTCTCAGGCTCGAAGACACTGACGGCGACGGCCGTTTCGACAAACAGACCGTCTTTGCCGATCGGATGATGTTCCCCGAAGGGACGATGTGGCTCGACGGCTCCCTGTACGTCGCCGCGCCGCCAAGCATCTGGAAGCTGACCGACACCGACAACGACGGCGTGGCCGACCAGCGCGAGGAATGGTTCCAGGGGAAAACCCTCACCGGCTGCGCCAATGACCTGCATGGGCCGTATCCAGGCCCCGACGGCTGGATTTATTGGTGTAAAGGGGCCTTCGCCGAGCAAACCTACGAACGTCCAGGCAAGAAACCGTTCGTCACCAAAGCGTCTCACATCTTCCGATGTCGCCCCGACAGCTCGGGGATCGAACCAGTCATGACCGGCGGCATGGATAACCCGGTCGATGTTGTGTTCATGCCCGGCGGCGACCGGATTCTCACCAACACCTTCCTCCAGCAACCTGGCGGCGGCCAGCGAGACGGCTTGATTCACGCCATATACGGCGGCGTCTACGGCAAGGTTCACAGCGTCATTGAGGACCACCCGCGAACCGATCCTGACGTCATGCCCGTGCTTTCCCATCTCGGTCCCGCCGCCCCTAGCGGCCTGGTTCACTATGATTCACCCGCTTTCGGCAACGACTTCAAGGACAACCTGTTCGCCTGCTGCTTCAACCTGCACAAAGTGACGCGACACGTCCTGACCCGCGACGGAGCATCGTACAAGAGCGTTGATGAAGACTTCCTTACCTCCGCATCCGACCAGGACTTTCACCCGACCGACATCCAGATGGACGCCGACGGCTCTTTGGTCGTCGTCGATACCGGCGGCTGGTACAAACTCTGCTGCCCGACCTCTCAGCT
>JBDTIR010000820.1:0-3620 GCA_039936275.1 Isosphaeraceae bacterium
ACTGCCTACTCTCTTTCTGCCCACTGCCCACTGCCCGCTGCCCATTCTCTTTCTGCCCACTGCCCACTGCCCACTCAACGCCGAGCCGGTGGCGCGTTGACCCCCTGGCCGAGCTGGGAGGCCGTCCGCTTCAGTTGCTCGTCAAGTTCGTAGGCACGCTTGTACAACTGGCCGTAGGCTTGCCGCTCAGAGGGAGTGAGGTTGGGCTTCTCACGCATGACCTGAAGGATCTTCATGGCGTCGTTCAGCTCCTTGGCCCCCAGAAGGAAGGAGTTGGCGACGTCATAGAACTCCTGGGCCTGGACGTCGTTGCGGGTTGGCTTGTAGAAGGGGCTGAGGTAGAACGGGTTGCCGTAGAGCTTCTGCACCAGCTTGACGCCGTAATCGGTGGCGTCCTTGCCGTTGGCGACGATCCGTTCAATGTTGGCCCGGTTCTTGGTCATGATCTCGGCCCCCTGCCCCGTCAAGACCCGTGTGTTATCCAGCACGTCGTCAAGTCGGGCCCGGGTGCCGTCCACGTTGCTCAAGAGCTGGTCAACCTTCGGGATTTCCTTGGAAAGCGTGTCCTTGAGGTTGGTGGTCAGTTCCTGGATCGAGGTGAGCGTCTCTTTCAAGCCGGCGCGGTTCTCGGCGAGCATGGCCTGGGCATGATTGGTCAGGTCGTGAACGTTTTTGAGCGTCTCCTCAAGCTTGGACTCGTCGAGCCGCTTGGCCAGGTTTTCGACGCGCCCGGCGGTCCCTTCGACGGCGGGTCGGACCTTGTCGGCTGTCTCGCGCAGGCCGCTGGCGGTCTCCTGAAGCGAGCCCAAAATGCTCCGCAAGCGAGGTCCGGCGGCGTCCACAGTCTCGCGCACTTCGGCGATCGTGTGGCTGAGGTGGCTGCGCTCGGCCGGGCCGAGGCCGACCTGCTCCATGATCGGGTCGAACATGGAGGTCTCAACCCCGTGGATCACTTGCCCGGAGACCAAAGGCACCTTGGAGCGCCCCGTGCCGACGACGTTGACGAAGCTTTGCCCGGTCAGGCCAGACTGGACCGTGATCCTGGCGTCCACCTTCAGCCTCGCCACCAGGTCAGCCGGCAAGGCCAGCCGGACTCGGGCCCGAAGCGTGCCGTCCACCTCGGCCAGGTCCACCGCCATCACCCGCCCCGACTCGATCCCGGCAATCCGCACCGGACTGCCGATTTTGACCCCCTGCCCGTCGCGAAAGACGACGTCCACCGTCCTTCGCTTGGTCAAGAACCCGGGCCCGCCGCTCGCCAGGGCCAGAAGAAAGAAGAAGCCGGCCAAGGTGGCGGCCATCGCCAGACCCACCCGGATCTCTCGGGCCGTTCCTCGGCTCATCTTGTTATCCCTCCCGGTCGAAAAAGGTGGCCGCGGAGATCGCGGAGCGAATGGGCGATTGAGAATCTCACTTGCTCAAAGGTCAACGGCCAGGCGTGGTCATCACCGTCGGGCCGAACGGGGGGCCGGCATGGTAGACGAGCAGGAACCAGGCGTTGTTGAGCATCAGGATCGTGATGGATGCGAGGCAGACCGCGCGGAAGGTGGCGACGCGGGTGGTCCTGGCGTTGATTGGCCCGGGTCGCAAGCCTTCGTGGCAGGCGAGCGCCGCGCCGGTCAGGGCGAAGAGGACCCCTTTGACCATGACGCCGACGACGTCGCGCACCCAGAGCATGTCGAGCGACTTGTTGAAGAAGATCGCGTAATCGACCCCTAGCATGGTCATCGCCACGAGACAGCCGATCGCGATCCCGACGATGGTCGCCCAGAGCACCAGGACCGGCCCGGCCATCATCGCCGCCAGCATGCGAACGGCCGCCAGGCGTGCCGGTTCCGGCACGATCCGAGGGTCGGGCTCATGCCCTTGAGCCACCTCGCGGTCGGCGACCCATTCCGGGTCGTCGTCGTCGAGCCCGGCGTGTGATTCGGCCCGCAACTCGGGCACGATCCGGACCGCGAGCAAGCCGGCCATCGTCAATCCGGTCAAGAGCGGCGCGACGTTACGAATCAGGCCGATCGCCACGACCGGCCCGGCCGCTTCCAGGAAGGTCGCCCCGAAGAACGCCTGCATCGTCAGGAACGACCCGAGCCCGACATGCATCAAGGCGACCAGCGGCAATCCCATGCCGAACAGTTCATCCAGCCAGCGCAAGACCGCAGGCCCCAACGGGGGAGCCGGCCCTCTCGGCCAGACCAACGCCCTTGAAGCCGAGCCCATCAGCACGCCCAGCCCGCCGAGATACGTCAAGACCCCCATCACAGCGATCCCTGGCAGACGCAAGGGGTACGGAATGGTGATCGTCGAGGTGTTGGCTCTGAACATTGGGGGCGGCCCTCCTTGACCGGCCCGAGACTCTACGGGATGCGGGCGGACCTGGATAGCCCAGAAGACCTCCGACGCACAAACGAAGACCTGGACAGCCCGGAAGGCTTCCGGCCTGAGTGCCAGGCCTTCCACCGAGCGATCGCCCGCCCTTGCTCCGCCTTGTCGGCCCAGGGGACGAAACCGAAGTCCTGTCCCGTCCGACGCTTCAACTCCTCGTTGGCCGAGAGCTGAACCACCTGATCCGAGTCGTTCAAGCGGTCAATCAACGCCGGAATTGCCACCCCGCCCGGCAAGCCGCGGCCCAGGCCCACGGCTCTGGCGCGGACCAACGGGGCCGGGTCCCCCATGTTTCGGAAGTTCTTCGGCGCGATCGAGCAGCCCGTGCCCCAGGCCAGGACCAAGACCAACCAACCGCCGCGCCGAAGTCCCAGCATGGGAGAGACCCCTCCTTGGGTCGCTTGCTCATTCAAAGAAAATGAAGGAGCGGCGGGAAAATAGTTCAAGTTGGCCGAAACCGCAATGTCAATCGTCCCGTCACTCCGGGATCGGCTCCCCCGCCTTCGCCGCGAGTCGGACGACGTTGACGTAATCATGAACCATCCGAGTCGGCGCCGGCAATCGATATTTGGTCGCCGTCTCCAGGATCAATCGAACCGCCCCTTCCAGATCGCAGAGGTGTCCAGGTGATGCAAAGACGGGGCTCACCCGATCCCTCGTCCGCACGACCGCCCCGATCACGTCCCCTTTCAGCGTCAATGGGCTCCGGTCTCCTCGCTTCGGACCGGGCTCGTCATAGTCTCCGCAGAGCAGGCTTTTGCCGCAACCGACCGTCGGCAGGCCAAGCCAGAGCCCCAGGTGACAGGCGATCCCCAGCTTTCTTGGATGCGCGAGCCCCTGCCCGTCGCAAAGCACAACGTCTGGCCTGGTCTTGAGCTTGCGAAATGCCTCGATCAAGGCCGGGGCCTCTCGGAACGACAGCAAGCCCGGTACATACGGAAACGCCGCGGGCCCCGCCACGTTGACCCGTTCAATCACCTCGAACGTCTTCGCCCGGCAGACCACAACCGCCGCGTACAGTTCCGTCGCGAACTTGTCAAACGAGACGTCCGCCGCCGCGACCGTTTCCCAATCTCCCAACGGGGTCGTCGTATTGACCTCTTCGGCCATCTCGATCTGCAAGGCGCGTGCCTCGGCGTTCGTCAGGTCCCAGCGGTGCCTGGTCTCGATCTGCATTGGGGACGCGCCTCGCTTGTTGAGGAAACGGGAAACGCCCGGCTTTGCCTGGCGAAGAC
>JBDTIR010000821.1:0-1989 GCA_039936275.1 Isosphaeraceae bacterium
ATGCTGCTCGCACTGCCGCTCTCGGGGTGCGTCCTGCATCGGGCGCTGGTCCCAATCCGCCGCGCCTCGCCGGAACTACCGATCTCTCCCACCCCTGTAAGCCCCCCCTTGGACGTCGTCAAAGGGAGCCAAGAGCCGGTTTCGCTTCGTTCCCAAGCGGCCGTCGTCGTTCAGGAACCGAAGGCCAGGGACGCGACAGCCGATCAGGCCGTAACGCCGACTGCGGCGACCGGCCCGGCCGAGAAGCCGACCGACTCGGCCGAGAAGCCCGCCGACCCGGCCGCCGCGCCCGGGTTCGCGCCGGAAGCCATTCCGATCGGCGTCCAGTATCCGCTTGATCTGACCACGGCCTTGCGGCTGGCCGACGCCGAGAACCCCACGATCGCCAAGGCACGGGCGCAAATCCTGGCGTCGCTGGCGCTTCAACTGACGGCACGGTCATTGTTGATACCCAACCTGAATGCCGGCGTCACGTATCACGCGCATGCTGGGAACTTGATCCGAGCACCAGGCCGAATTCTCTCGGTATCGTCGCAGTCGCTCTATGTCGGCGGTGGTGCGGGGACCCTGGCGGCAGAGACCTTGAAAGTTCCGGCCGTGAACATCACCACGCCGTTGACCGAGGCCTTTTTCGAGCCGCTGGCGGCTCGGCAACGGCTGGCGGGGTCAAGGTTTGGGGCCTCGGCGACTGCCAACGCGATTCTCGGCGAGGTGGCCAATTATTACCTGGAGTTGCTCGCCGCCGAGGCCATTCTAGGGATGCAACGGCTCTCCGAGTCGCAGACGGCCGAGATTGTTAAGCTCACGGTTGATTTCGCCACCGCTGGCGAAGGGCGAGAGGCCGACGCCGAGCGGGCCAAGGCCGAGCGCACCTTGCGGCGGGCCAAGGTCCAGCGGGCCGAGGGAGACGTCGGTATCGCCGCCGCTCAGCTCGCCCAAAGGCTCAATCTGGACCCGGCAATCAGGCTCCGTCCCCTGGGTGCGCGGGTCGAGCCGGTCGTCCTGGTCGATCCGACGATCGATACCGAGACCCTGGTGCGGATCGGCGTCCAGCGCCGCCCCGAAGTCGGGGAGCGGAACGCGGGGATCGGCTTCGCGCAAGTCAAGCTCAAGGAGGAGCTGGCCCGCCCGTTCGTCCCGTTCCTCTGGGTGGGCTTCAGCGGAGGCGGCTATGGCGGCGGCAGCAACCTGGCACCGCCGAACGGGATCAGCAACTTCGCGGGCCGAACCGACTTCGACGTCCGGTTGTTCTGGACCTGGCAGAACTTTGGTTTCGGCAACCTGGCATGGCAAAGACGTCGGCGCGCCGAGGTCGGCATGGCGGTGGCCGAGCAGTCTCGGATCATCAACCTGGTCCGCCGCGAGGTCACGACGGCCCAGGCGGAAGTCCTGGCGAACCGGAACCGGATCGAGGCCACCCGTCGCGAGCTGATCGCCGCCGAGGATGGGTTCAACAACGACCTTGCATTGGCCCAGCAGAATCTGAACCGGCCGATCGAGGTGCTCAACAACCTGGACCTGCTGGCTGAGGCCAGGGTCAAGCTGATCCGGGCGATCACGATCTTCAATCAGTCGGAATTCCGCCTGTTCGTGGCCCTGGGCTCTCCCCCTCCGCTCGGTCCCAACGCGGCCCAGCCGATGCCGCCGGTCCCCGTGACCACCCCGTTGCATGGGCCGATCGCCTCGCACCCCATGCACTAAAGGCCCTTGACCGTTTGTTGCCGGCCACCATCAACACCCCGGCCCGCTCGATCGATCACCCAAGATCGGATCGAGCGGGCCGGGTCTGTTGTGTTCCGTTATGTTCAAGGCTCAAAAGACGAAGCCAACCCGTCTCTCCTTCCCGGGCAAATGGCCTCGGAAGAGGAGACGGGTTGGCATTTAAGACGCCTACCAAACGTTAGTTGATCTTCTTTTGAGCGTAGGGGACCCAGAAGACGGGAAAGAGCCTGATCCTCTGATGGCCGAATGGGTCAATAACCAGGAACT
>JBDTIR010000822.1:0-8279 GCA_039936275.1 Isosphaeraceae bacterium
CAAGTGGAGTTGACCTTTATGGCTGTTGAAGTCGTAAGACAAAGACACGGCGCCACATTGGAGTCTCTCGTCCCATTCAATCCCTCTCGATTCGCTCATTGCTCATTGCCTCCATTGGGCTGACGCATTCCGCCGCCTAGCAAGGGTTCGCCGGTCTCGGTTTGAGTCCGAGCCGATGGAACATCAAGGCGTCGGCGTCGGAGCCGGGGTTGGGGGTGGTCAGGAGCTTTTCGCCGGAGAAGATCGAATTGGCCCCGGCGAGGAAGCAGAGGGCCTGGTCGGATTCGCTCATGTGGACGCGGCCGGCGGAGAGGCGGACGGTTGAGGTCGGCATCAGGATGCGGGCCGTGGCGATGGTGCGGACCATGTCCCAGATCGCCACCGGGGGGCGGTCGCCGAGCGGGGTGCCTTCGACGGCGACCAGGGCGTTGACCGGGACGGATTCGGGGGGCTCGGGCAAGGTGGCCAGGGTGTGGAGCAGGGCGATCCGGTCGTCAATGGTCTCACCCAGGCCGATGATTCCGCCGCAGCAGACTGAGAGGCCGGCCTCGCGGACGTGGCCGAGTGTTTGCAAGCGGTCTTCATAGGTGCGGGTCTTGATGATGTTGGCGTAATTCTCCGCCGACGTGTCAAGATTGTGGTTGTAGGCGTCGAGGCCGGCGTCCTTCAAGCGGCGGGCCTGGTCGTCGGAAAGCATGCCGAGGGTGCAGCAGACTTCCAGGCCGCCAATCTGCTTGATGCCGCCGACCATCTCCAGAACGCGGTCGAACTGAGGGCCGTCCTTGACCTCACGCCAGGCGGCCCCCATGCAGAACCGAGTCGCGCCTTGGTCTTTGGCCTGCTGGGCGGCGGCAAGCACGGCGTCGACGTCCATCAGGGCCCGGGCGTCGAGATCGGTGTGGTAGCGGGCCGCTTGGGGGCAGTAGGCGCAATCTTCGGGGCAGCCGCCGGTCTTGACCGAGAGCAGGACGCAGACCTGGACCTCGGACGGGTCGTGGTGCCGTCGATGGACCTCATTGGCGCGTGCGATCAACTCCATAAGAGGGGTCTGATAGATCGCGGCGACGTCAAGGCGGGTCAAAGGGATCGTGGCCGTCATGGGCATTGGGGAAACTCGATCGGGACTGGGGTCGGTTGGTTTTGGCTCAAACGATTGGGTCGGCGTCAGGCCGAGTCGAAGGCTAGCGGCGGGCCGACTTGCAGATGGCGAAGACAATTCCAGCGCCCAGGGCGGCGGTCACGAGGTAGCCGGGCAGGGGGTTCGCCTCGCCGGAGGCTGCCTCGCCATCGGGCGGCGGCTCGTCCTGAGCGAACGCCGCAGGGGCGAACGCGAGCAGGGCAAAACCCAAGGTCAGGCCGGCGCAGAGGCGGTACAAAGGGGTCATCGGTCGCGCTCCTTGAGGGGTATCGGTCGCTTGGTCGCTCCGGCGGACATCGGCAGCCATTCGTTGAGGGGGCGGACCCTGCGGCGGAACTCGCGTCTGGCCATCGCCACGGCCCTCCAGGCGGGGCCTCGCGAGATCAGGTGGTTGATATAGTCGTCGAGCCCGACCGCCCAGAACCGGTAGCTCCGGCCCCGAAAGGCGAACGCACCGTCACCAGGGGGCAGAGGAAAAGGCGGCGGCGGCTCGGCGTAAGCAAAGGCCAAGATCGACCGGAACCCCGGCCCGAACATCGCTTGCCAGCGCGCCAGGCCGTCGAGATCGTCGGAAGTGACCCAGTTTTCCCAAGGCCTGCGACCCAAGGCGTTCTTGCCGCGCTTTCCTTTGACCTCGACCACCAGATTGAGCCCATATCGAGGATACAGCAAAAAGTCGGGGCTTTTCACCCCCTCTTCGCCCGAAATCGCTCGCTTGGCTTCATCCACGGCCACGCAAGGGACCCGGAGCGACCGGATGTACCCTTCGAACGCCGCTTCATAGTGGTTGGCTCGGTTGGCCATCGCCCAAAGGGTCTCCAAGAATCACGAGCGATCCAGCCGTTGACGACTTCGGTCGGCGTCTGGGGGGTAACGTGGCCCAGGCGTATTCCCAGAGCGACTCGGGCGCGTCGAATACCCGGCCTGGCGTCGGCTCAATCTCCGGGCTAGAGCCGTCGGCGGCCAGCACGATCAGATACCAGTGCTCTCCGACTGTGTAGACCCGCGTCAGGCCATGAGCAAGATACCAACGAATGGCGTCAAAGTCATCCCAGGTGGTCGGAGTCTCGATCGTCAACGTGAACGACGCGCCGAGGACCTGAACGTCCGCCCTGGAACGTACTCCGGCTCTGGGGACGGGAACGACCGCCTCGGCGTACTCGGCCACCTGCGCGGGTAATTCAAAGGCCTGTTCGAACGACCAATCACTATCGTATTCACAATCGTCGGTCGTGTATTCCCGGCAGATCTTGGGGCGGCTGAAGTAAACGGCGCAGCGGTTGTCGCGCAAAAGGTACTGGCAACGAGTCATCACCACCAGAAACCAGGTTCCTTTTTCGACATAAACCAGGGTCTGGCCGTGCGCGAGGTAGCGGCCGATCGTGTCAAATCCGGCGTGGCCGACCGGGGTCTCGATTGGCAAGGAGAAGTAGCGGCAGCATTTGCCCGTGCAGTGGTTGCACAGGCAATCTCCAGGTTTGAGGTCGGCTCGGCAGGGTTTTTTGGTGCGG
Organism: Isosphaeraceae bacterium; assembly: GCA_039936275.1. GTDB lineage: Bacteria > Planctomycetota > Planctomycetia > Isosphaerales > Isosphaeraceae > JBDTIR01. Next base: position 2,650 of record JBDTIR010000822.1, read on the forward strand.
GTCGCGGGCAAAAGCGGCCGTCCTTCGCAAAAATGTGATCTCACAACCCCATTGAACCAGAATCCGCCTTGATGTCGAGCCGAGGGCCCCCGTTTTCAGGGATCATTTCTGTCAATCGCCGCGCGCAGGGCGGCGACGTGGGCTTCGGTCGTGCCGCAACAGCCGCCGATCAAGCGCACGCCCAGGGCCAGCCAGCGCGGGACGGCCTCGGCGAACGCTTCGGGTTGTTCCATTGGCTCGCCAGGCAGGCCGGCGGAAGGTTTGACGATCAAGGGGAAGTCCGCCAAGGTCGGCAAGCGTTCCAGCCAGAGGGACGTCGGCCCCACCCCCAGCAGGCAGTTGGTCCCGATCGCCCTTGCTCCTTGGTGGATCAATTCTTGAACGTCAAGGGGCGTCGGGGGCGTTTCCCCTCGAAGGCTTACGAGCCTGACAATCGAATGACCGCCAAGGGGCGCCGCCAGGGCGCGCAGGGCTTCGCTCACGTCGTGGGTCTCGAACACAAGGGCGTCCACCCCCGCATCGATCAGGATGGCGGCTTGCTCGCCGGAGTCGTTCAGCGCCTGGTTGGCCATCGGGCCGATGCAACCGATCACGAACCGATCGAGGCCGGCCGCCTCGCGAGCCAGGGCCACGGCATCACGGTTGATCGGGATCAAATCATGCTCTCGGCCGTAGTGCACGAGCATGTTGCGATTCGCGCCGAAGGTGTTGGTCAGAACGGCGTCGGCACCGGCCTCGACATCAAGGCGATGGACGCCGAGCACTTCGTCGGGCCGGTCGAGGTTCCAGAGGCAAGGGTCATCGTGACCCAAGACGAGCCCGCGCGCGATCAGGCGCGTGCCCATCGCGGCGTCGAGCAGCAAGGGCCTTTGGCGAAGGGCGTCAAGGAAGCGGTTCGACCGAGCTGGCTCACGCTCATTCATGGGACTTGGATCGGGACCGATACCGAGCGCTGACGCGGACCAAAAACAGGTTCTCTTCATCGGTCAAGGCCGGGCGCCCCTGGCTGTAGAGTTTGGCGAGGATCTCGTCCATCCGGCGCGCCTCGGCGGCGTCCTTCTCTTCACGCCGAAGGCGGCGCAGCTCGGAACGTCGGCGACGCCAGCGGCGCAAGGCCCCTTCGCGGGTCGGGCGGACCTTGGCTGACCCGGCATCCAGGCTTGTATATCCTTGAGAGAAATCGTAACCGAAAATCCCTTCGTCGAAGAAGCTGCCGTCCTCGATCATCCTGGTCTCGGCGCGAACCATCAGGTAGATCATGACGGCCATGCCGAGCATTGCCCCGCCGCCCGATTTATTGGTCCAGAAGAGCATCCTGGCCACGCCGCCCAGGCCCAGAATCAAGGCGCAGACATAGGCCGAGTAGGGTGCGATCAGGCTGTCGCGGGCGAGCCCCCAGGGACCGGCCACCAAGCCTCGGAAGATCCGGCCCATGTCCATCGGCAAGGCCGGAACCAGGTTGGCCAGAAACACGACCCAGTTGAGATAGCCGAACCAGCCAATCCACCAGACCGCCGTGAACGCCGGCTCAGGTGTGCCGTCGGCAAGGAACGGGGCCCCGCCCGACTTCATGTAGCCGAACGGGTTCAGCACCGGGTGTGCGTCGGCGAACGTCACGCCCAGATACGCGACTACCGCGCAAGCCAGGCTCGTTAACGGTCCCGCGGCGGCGACCCAGAGGGCCTCGGGAGTTCTGGCCGAGGCCGATGGACCGGGCATGATCAAGTTGCCCAGCGGCCAGAGCCGGATGTCTTCGGGTTCCAGGCCGACCCGAGCCGCCATCAAGGCGTGCCCCAGTTCGTGCAAAGCCAAGACAGCCAGCAGCAGCAGCAGCCAGCCGGCCGTCTGCGCGACCGAGTGCCCGGCGAACGCCGCGTCCAGCAACGTCAAGGCCAGGTACACGACGAGAATCAGGTGGATCCGTATCTGGGTGCTACCCCAACGGCCCAGATTGATCGTCCAAGGGAACGAATCGGTCATGCTCGACCACCCGCATCGAGTTGCGTTGCCGCGCATAAATCCCAACCGCGACTCTCAAGCCCGTTCAGTGTATCATTCCTGGTGCCGCCCGGCAACGCAACCGATCCATCTCAAAAAAATGCTTATCTCATACTTGATTCCAGCGATGCCCCGGGCGTCCAGGCTCGGTCTTAGGGATTGATCCCAAGGCCCGATCAAGGTCCAGCGGGCTGGGCTTACGCGTCCTGGCCCGATGCCGGAGCACAAGCCAGCCGACCGTGGCCGTCGCGAGCAGCAGGCTCGAAACGACCCGGAACGGAAAGACGTCCAGGCGGGCGCGAATCCAGGCACGCCTTGGGCGTTCGCTGGGCAATTCGGGCGGCACCGGCGCGGAGTAGCCGTCCCAAAAGGTCGGATCAGTATCAGGGTGTCGGCCGGCGTTGAGCCTGGCCGTCATGAAGGCGACGCGGGCCTGTTGCCATTGTTCCGCGGCGGCGCGTTGGGCGTGGAAGGTCGCCAGGACGATGTCTTGATCTTCCTCGCGCAAGCCATCGACGCCCATTTCATGAATACGCATGATCATACGTTTTAGTCACCCCCTATGGGGAAGACGTTAACGAACGAAAGCCGCCGGCCGGAACGTGGTTCCGACCGGCGGCGTTTGGTTTCAGCGGATCGAGTCGTTCAGGCGATCAGCCTTCTTCGGGCGACTCCTTGGCGCGGGCTTCGACCTCGACAGCATCGCCGGCTTCGGCTTCGGTCTCAGCTTCAGCTTCGGTCTCAGCTTCAGCTTCGGTCTCAGCGACGGCTTCGGGTTCGGTCTCAGCGACGGCTTCGGGTTCGGTCGCCGCGTCGGTGTCGGTGCTGGCGTCGGTCTCGGTCGCCAGTTCGGCGTCGGAGCCTTCTTCGGCGTCGGCGCTACCGCCGAGGCTGAACAAGGGGCCGCCGCCGCCGAGGCCGCCCTTGAGTTCACGCGACTCGGTCTTCAAGGCACCGCTGGCCTGGCCTTCGGCGTCCTCTTCCTCGCCTTCCTCGCCGGGGACCCAGTGGGCCTTCTTGCGAGAGAGGCCGATCTTGCGCTCGGCGCGATCGACCCTGAGGATCTTGACCTCGATCTCGTCGCCGACGTTGACGACCTCTTCAGGGCTGTCCACCTTGTGGTCAGCCAGTTCAGAGATGTGCAGCAAGCCTTCCAGGCCAGGTTCCAGCTCGACGAAGACGCCGAAGTTGGTCAGTTTGGTGACCTTGCCGTTGACCACGTCGTTGGGCTTGTAGCGGTCGGGGATGTCGGTCTCCCAGGGGTCTTGCTTGAGCTGCTTGAGACCGAGGGCGATCCGCTTGCGGTCCTGATCGACGTTGAGCACCTGGCAAATGACTTGCTGGCCCTTTTCCAACAGTTCGTTGGGGTGGCCGATCTTGCGGGTCCAGCTCATGTCGGAGATATGCAGGAGGCCGTCGATGCCTTCCTCGATCTCGACGAACGCGCCATAGTTGGTCAGGTTGCGGACGGTCCCCTCGACGGTGGTGCCCGGCGGGTACTTCTGCGCGACCTGATCCCAGGGGTTGGACTGGGTCTGCTTCATGCCCAGGGAGATTTCCTGCTTCTCCTTGTTGATGCCCAGGACGACGACCTCGACCTTGTCGCTGATCTGCACCAGTTCGCTGGGGTGGTTGATCCGCTTGGTCCAGCTCATCTCGGAGATGTGGACCAGGCCCTCAATCCCCTCTTCGAGCTTGACGAAGGCCCCGTAGGACATGACGTTGACCACGTCGCCCATGATCCTGGTGCTGACCGGGTACTTGTCGGCGACGTCTTCCCAGGGGCTGGCCGACTTCTGCTTCAGACCCAAGGCGATCTTCTCGCGCTCCTTGTCGACGTGCAGGACCATCACCTCGATCTCGTCGTCGATCTTGACCAGGTCGCTGGGGTGGTTGATCCGGCCCCAAGACATGTCGGTGATGTGCAAGAGACCGTCGATGCCGCCCAGGTCGACGAACGCGCCGAAGTCGGCGATGTTCTTGACCACGCCTCGGCGGACCTGCCCGGTCTCGATCTCGGCCAGAAGCTTCTTCTTCTGGGTTTCGCGGGTGATCTCGATTAGCTTGCGGCGACTGACGACGATGTTGCGTCGCGACTCGTCGATCTTGAGGATCATGCACTCGATCTCTTGATCGATATAGTCGGCGATGTCCGACGGCCGGCGGATATCCACCTGGCTGGCGGGCAGGAAGACGTTGACGCCGATATCGACCAGGAGGCCGCCCTTGATCTTCTTGGTGACCTTGCCCTTGACCACGTCGCCTTCGTGATACTTGGAAATCACGTTCTCCCAGGCGCGCATCCGGTGCGCCTTGCGTCGGGAGAGAACGATCTCGCCGGTATCATCGTCCATACCTTCCAGGAGCACCTCGACCGAATCGCCTGGCTGGGGGGGATCTTCGTGGTCGTCCCACTCATTGAGTGAGACCAGGCCCTCAGACTTGTATCCAATATCAACGACGACCTGGTCACCGACCGTCTCGATGATCTTGCCGGAAACAATCGAGCCGATGTCGAACGTCTGACCCGCGTTGAGGGCTTTCTCCAGCTCGTCGGCCCCCCCCTCCGGGGAGATGACCGGGAACAACTCTTCATCGGTAACGTCGAATTCGCGAAGGAGGTTACGATCTACCATAGGAAAGGGTCGATTCCACCCGGAAGGAGCGAAACGCCGGCCCGCCGTCTCGTTGCGGTCAAGGCCGATTCGTCGCCCGTCGGTTAAGGGGCCCGTACGGAAAAAATGTCCACCCCCCCGCGCTGGGAGGGAATGACGCAAGCGAGCGACTATACCAGACCGCCCTTGAATCGTGCCAGCCCTCTCTTTTCCTGCTCAACGCATTTGAAAGCGTATCCCGACGCCCTCGGAGTCGCCGCCCAGTCTTTGAAGATCAAGGGCACCCATGACCAGTTTGGCCAAATGAGGCTGAATGTCGAAGACTCAGAGGCGAAGACCCGCGAGGGCACGTCGTCAACCGTCCTGAAGTCAGTCAAATGCTCGGAGGATTACCCACAATTAGGATTCTGTCTGGCTGCGGCCCGCCGTTTGCGTCTTTCGAGAAACAGGTGAAGTTTATGCGACATGAAGTGGGCAAGACGTCTTGGAGGCCGGCGCGTGGTCTTCCCCGGCGAACCTGAGACAGGGGGTGATTGGGATGATCCGCACGCAAGGCGCGACGCGAACCCGGGAGGGAGGGGCCATGGACGCAGGACTCGGCCAGAAGCTGCGGGTGCTGCTCGTCGAAGATGCACCCTATCTCCGCTATGCATTTGGGCGGCTGCTGCGGATGCACGGCTTTGACGTCCGCGAGGCGAACGACGGCCGAGAGGCCCTGGACTGCGTGGCCGAATTCCGGCCTCAGCTCGTCTTGACCGACTTGATGATGCCGATCATGAACGGCGTCGAATTAATCCGAAGACTCCAGAACTCTCCCGAAACGGCCGGCGTGCCCATCGTCGCGATCACCGCCGACGCCACCGAACAGGCCGAACAACAGGCCCGGCAGGCCGGCGCGATCGACGTGATCACCAAGCCGATCGACCTGCCCGCCCTTCTTGGCCGGCTACAAGAATTGCATATATTTTGATATAGTTACATCGACGACTCTGAAGACGTCGCCGCGGCGACGTCTTC
>JBDTIR010000823.1:0-5418 GCA_039936275.1 Isosphaeraceae bacterium
GCCGGCCGGGTTCGCGCTGCCGAGGCGAAGGTGCCGGGTTCCTGAGCCGCCGGAGAGCTGGACCTCGATCGAGAAATCGGGGCGGTCGAGTCCCCAAGGGGCCTGAAACGGGCCGTCATACTGAACATACCGATCGGTCCGAAGGCTGGACAGCATGGCCGTCAGGGTGTCGAGCTTGTCCAGATCGACACCGGCGGCGACGTATCCAGGGTCGGGTTCCCAGGCGGTCCCTTCGCCAAACGGCCTTGGCTTGTGAACCAGCGCGACCGTGGCGCGCGGCCAGCGCAGGACGAGCCGAGCGACCTGCTCGGAGGCGAATCGCAAGACGACATGGTCTTTCGGCTCGGCGGTCAGGATCGTCAGGGCTTGTGGACTGAGCGTGAACACGACCTCGCTGCCTTCGATCCGTGCATACCGCGAACCAGGGCGTTTGGGTACCAGGGCGCCGACTTCGAGCGTGCCGTCATATCCAGGAGCGGCCGAAGCAGCGACCGTCTGACCTCTGTCCGGACGCAGGCCCCAGGAGAGGCGCAGCCAGGGAGCGTCAAACCCAAACGAATCGGCTTGTGTGGATGCTTTACCAATGAGCCCATCAGCGCGAAGACCGGCCAGGAGGACCACCATCCGAGTCAAGGCGTCCTCATCGGCTGGTGCGACGACCGGCGTGGTCAACCGCCACTGGCCGAGGTTCCGGTCCTCACCGCCGCCGAGCAAGGTGGTCGTCTTGCCGTCGAGGTCGATCTTCAGGCGGTCGATCCGGTGGCGGTCGAGCGTCAGAATGACCCGGTCGTGATAGGCCAAGGGGCCGTCCGGGATCAGGTTGAAAGCCGTGCCGGGCAGGGCCAGGATTGCCGGATCTCCCCCGGTCCTGGCATAAACGGTCCGTTTCGCGAGATCATGATGACCCATTTCCAATATGAATGTCGGTAGCGTGTCCCATGAGGACGTACCTTGATCCCCTGAACCATGTTCCCAGACCTCGACGGTCAAGGTCGGCTGGTCGAGCCCGGAATTCCGGACTTGATCCGCGTTGAACAGATCAATGGCCTGAAGCGCATGGAGCTGATTGAGCAGGGCGGTGATTGCCGTGCGGTCGCCTTGCCCGGAGACCGGTTCCTGGACCTTCCAGCCGCCGGGCGTCCTGGTCAAGAGGTACGTCACGTCTTTGGTCTTGATCCGCAAGGCGTCAACGCGATCGACCGTCAGGGGGACCACCTGGTTACTGCGCAAGGCGTGCGGATCGCCTGGAATTCGTTCCAAGGCCGTGCCGTCGATCATCAAGACCTCGCGACTGTCGCTGCGTCTGGCGTAAACCCGGCCTGTCTCGCCAGGGACCGGGCCGCCGATTTCCACCGTCTTCGGCGCGTCTGGAGCGTTCAACGAGGTCAGTGTCAGGGTCAAGCCGGGGGGATCGAGGCCATAGGGCTTGAGGTCAGGGGCCTTGATCTCGACGAACCCCCGGGGGCCTTGGACCACGCGCAGGGAGGTCAGGTCGGCGACCAGCCCTTCAACTTTGCGATCGTCGGCGGGGGCCTGGATCGGCTTGACCAGACGCCAGGCGTCTTCGACGCGCCTGGCTTTCAGGTCGCGCCCCTGGCCTTGAACGGCCAGATCGCGCACGTCGAACGCCGAGACCCCGAACAGGGAACGCTCACGCCAGTCGTCGGCGGGAAGGTCGAGCGCGGCGAGCAACCTGGAATCGACAACCTCGACGTCCTTGCGGCCCGAAGGGCGGACATAGCGATGGTCGTCGAGCCCTTTGCCAACGTCGAGCGTGGCGATCGGCGTCTTGGGATCAGATCCGAACAGTCGGACGACCCGGACCGGCGTTTCCAGGCCGAACCGCTCGGCGGGACCGTGGACCTTGCCAATTTCGCGAGACGCCCTCAGGTCCTTCAGGTTCGCCACCAGAGTATCGAGTCTGGAGCGATCGGCCAGCGTGGGTAACGGCTGGACCATCCGCCAATGGTCGCCGTCCCGCTCGAACGCCAAGACCTCTTCCCCTCCAGAGACCTCGACGCGGCGAACCTCGCCAGGCTTGGCCTCCAGCAGTTCCGGAAGGACCAGGCCGGATTCCCGACGCAGCCGCTCGGCGGTGGGCACCCGCGCTGATTCGGCCCACCAGTAACCAAGCAGGCCGCCAAAGAACAGGACGAGCAAGACAATTTGTGTTCGGCTATTCATATTAGTAACAAGTGATCCGGAAGAGACCTGCCGCCCACCAAGGTCAGGCACGGCGGGCCAGGTAGATAGCGACGCCCAGGCCGATGATGAGGGCGAAGGCCAGGACGGTCGGAAGCAAGACCAGGCGGGTCCGCAGGCCGGGATCGGCCGAGAGGGCCAGGGCGGCATGGGTGCGGGGGGCCAGACCTTGCAGGTCTGGACGTCCGCGCAGCCAGCTCACGGCGTTGGCGATCAGGTCGAGGTTCGCCGGACGGTAGGCGATCAGGCGGTTGTCGCCCAGCATCGGACTGCTGAAAACGACCATCAAGGGCTCCTCGGGACCAGGGGGCGTGATGGCGGCCGAAGTCACGGCGACGCCCACAGTGAACGGCCCGAGGGGGTCGCGGTCAGGGTCTCGGCTGAGTTCTCGGCGTTGCGGGTCGCTCTCTGCCCAGGAACTGGGGCTGGTCCGCAAGATCGGCGTGGCGACCTCCCGCCGAGGGCTGGGGGGCGACATCGACGGGTCTTGCTCGATGGTCATCGCCGTCGCGTCGGCGACGATCGGGGCCTGGTTTCGCAAGGGAGCGACGACCGGATGAAGCGAGTCGCCCACGATCGGCGCGGTGGGCAGCGTCGGACGGCCTCGGAAGCAGTACGTCGGATCCACGATGGGGTTGGAACCGAAGGAAAGCCTGTGCGCCGCGAGCAAGACGTCAAGGCCGGCGGGCGCCCGGCCATTGAGCATGACGACCAGGCGTCCGCCACGGGCGAGGAACTCATTGAGCCGGTCAAGCTCGCCGGGTTCAAACGGAGACTGAGGCGCGGCGATCACCGCCAGGGATAGATCCGGCGCGAGCGAACCTGCCACGAGGTTGCTCACGACGGCCTCGGCTCCAATGACTTCCAGGCGGGCGCGCAAGAGGCCGAGACCTGGCTTGCTTGGGTCCATCTCATGAATGGATGGTTCGCCATGACCTGTGATAAAAGCGATCTTCGGTTTCTTGGCCTCTCGAAGCCGGACCAGGGCCGACGTGAGGGCGTCCTCCCCTCGGAAGACGGTCTCGGGCGGTCCTTCGCCGGTGGCAGGGCCGGCGGCGAACAACTCGCGATAGCTCACGACCACTCGCTCGGCCGCGTCGCCTTCGCCGTATTCGATCAAGACACCGCCGCCGGGGGTCACGGCGACCCCCGGGGCGCGGGCCCGCAGTTTCTCAGACTCGGCCGGATTGCTATACGGGTGGACCAGCTCAAAACTGACCCGTCTTGGGTTCTCGGCCTTGTACAGTTCCAAGAGCTGGATGATCCGGTCAAGCTGCCTGCGGACCAAAGGATCGTCACCATAAAACGCGGTAAAATGCACCGATTTGTCAAGTGATCGAAGCTGATTGACCGTTAATGATTCCAGGCTGAACACGCGCTCGCGGGTGAAGTCAAACGGCCGGTCGCCGTATTTGAAGGCCAGGACGTTGCCGACGATCAAGATCCCAGCCAGCAGCGAGGCGGTAACGCCCGCGTCGGCGAACCGAACCACGCGGCGGAGCATCGGGCTGGTGTGACGATAACGACGGTTGGCCCGCACCAGGGCGATTTCCCCGACAAACCCCAGCGCGAACAACGGGATCGACCAGGGAACTCCAAACTCGATCGCCACGACCCCTCCGGCCGCCACCACAATCAACGCCAGGACCGCCAGGGCGGCGATCCGGTCGCGGGCTCCGGCCCCGGGCACACCTTCGCCTTCCGGTTCGACCGGGGCCGCCTGGCCAGGCGGCGCTCCGCGCAAGAACCAGTACAAGGCCAGAAAGGCGGCCAAGGCCGTCATGCCGAACCAGATTTCCGGCCTGGATAAGAAGGTCACAAATCGATCCGACATGCCCGAGACACTCCGCAATCATTCAGCAGTGACATGAGTTCTTCTTGTTCACGAGTGGCTCATCGCTTCCGATCGGTTCTCCCGAACTGTCGAGGGGAAATCGAGAACAAGTCGCGCGGTTGTCTTGCCGACCTGAGCGACCCAAAGGTGTCCCCAGTCGTCCGGGTTGCTCGCCTCGCGGAGCATCCGTTCCAGTGCGAGCGCGGCCTCCGGATAAAACACGCGCAACGCCCCAAGGCGCCCTCGAAGTGAACGCTTGGGATCCGCGGTGATCTGGACTTCAAATTCCGGCTGCGTGTTCAGGTCCAATGGCGCATAATCCATCAAGGATTGATCCTGGATCTGTGCGATCGACTCTCTTACTTGCTTTAAGGTGATCGTGATTACCCCTTGTTCATCCGTCTGAAAGAACCCCAGCGGATACGGGTTCTTCCCAATCATTGCGATCGAAAGGTCCACGATCAGACGGGGCATGGAGACCGCGCCCTTGGTGGTTGTCAGTCGGAGCACGAGCCGTTCAGGCCAACTCATCGGTTCCCTCGCTTTCGCCGCGTCAAGGGGGTGAGCAACCTGGCGTCAACCCGGATTGGTCCCGGGCTCTGGAACTCGGTCCCCTTGCCCAGACCCCACTGGGGATTGTCTCCCGGATCGATTCGTACCAAAGGGCTGAGCATCGGAACATCCAAGGAATCCACCTCAATACGATACACCGGCTCGCTTGGTAGTTGAAGATGTGATTTCGCTCGGGCGGCCGTTCGATACAACCGATTGGTAAGATAGATCCGCTTCGGTTTACCGCTCAGGTCGATATTGGAAATCATACCGGTCCTTCGGATGATATGCGCTTCCGCGTCACCCGCGTAGCGATACAACGTCAATGGGAACCTCGACACCAGTTGATTAGTAACGGATGGTTATTTCCCCTCGCGGAATTGCAGGACCTTGACGGTCAGGAACAGCATGAAGACCGTCACCGAGAGATGCATCGCCAGGAACCGAAGATCAAGCTGGCCGGAACCGAATGAGTGGACCTGAACCAGGAGCGCCCCGAACCGGATCGCGTCGGCCCGGGCGGCTCGGCGGTCCAACGCATCTTGATAAACCAGCGAGGTCAAGAGCACGAGCAAGAACAAGACGACGAACGTGCCAACCGCCGCGAGGATCTGGTTGCGGGTCAAGGAGCTGAAGAACAGGCCGATGGCGACGAACATCATGCCGATGGTCGTCAGGCCGATCCCCAACGAGAGCATCGGGCCGAGATCAAACGGATACTTACCGTAATGATAAAGTACAGGCAAGTATAAGGCGAAGGGCGCGAGCAAAGCCAGGAACATCACCACGCCGGCCAGCCACTTGGAGAGTACGACCTCGGTCTCGGTGAT
>JBDTIR010000824.1:0-2470 GCA_039936275.1 Isosphaeraceae bacterium
AGCAGCTCTTGGTCCCCTTGGGAACCTCCCCTTGGGCGCGGCTCTTTGGCGAGCGGGCCGTGATCCCGGCGAAGTACGTCATCGGCTGCGCCCGCGAAGGCGCCTATGGTCTGGCGCTCGTTGAGCAACCCCATCCAGAGTTCCAGATATGATCGGCACCGAGTCGGTGCCGGCCGAACCTGAACGTCCGACCGTCCACCAGGGCGCACATTGGCTTTTCCCCGGGGCTGAGGGAGAGCAGGCCGGCGCGCGTGTCTCGGCGGTCGAGCGGCTCTGGATTGGCGTACGGGTCTGGCTCAGGCTCTGGTGGAACCGCTTGAGGTTCCGGCTCTGGTGGCGTCATGCGCTTCACCTTCGCCTGGTGCAAGCTCGGCTGAGGTTGCGGCTCTGGATCATCCGTCGGCGGGCTCAGCGGCAAGGCCAACCCCGCCAAGAAGCAGAGGCGAACAACACGTCAGGGGATCGGGGCGAACTTGCTCGGCAAGATGACGACCAGGGCCGGGGGGACCGAGACGGTCAGGCTTTGCCCCTCGCGCAGGCCGCTGGACTGGCTCGACAGGGCGAGGGCGGTGACGGGCCAGTCGCCGGGCCCTCGCAACGAGACGCGCCGGGTCTCGCCCAGGAAGACCTGGCGTTCGAGCGTGGCGGCGAACCGGTTCGAGCCGCTTGGGACGGTCGGTCCGAGTTCCAGGGACTCGGGGCGGATCGCGACCGTGACCGGAGTTCCGGCGGGTAAAGGGATCGAAGGGGCCTGGCCGATCAGGCGGCCGATCGGGGTGCGGACCACGGCCTCGCCCCGGGCGTCGTCGGATTCAAGCTGACCCTGGATCAGGTTCGTCGGACCGAGGAACTGGGCCACGAAGGCGTCGGCCGGACGTTGATAGACCTCGATCGGTGGGCCAACCTGGACGATCCGTCCCAGATCGAGCACCGCCAGGCGATCGGCCAGGGCCATGGCCTCGCGGGGGTCGCTGGTCAAGACCAGGGTCGTCGTCTCGGCCTCGACGTGCAACCGGCGCAGGGTCTCGCGGACCTGGACCCTGGCCCGTTCGTCGAACGGCCCGAACGGCTCATCAATCACCAGGATCGCCGGATCGCCGATCAAGGCGCGAGCCAGGGAGACCCGCAAACGTTGCAAAGAGTGAAGCGTACCCGGATAGCGATCCGCCAGGCTGTCAATCTGAAGGTGGTTGAGTACCTCGGCCACCCGGACTCGACGTTCAAGGCGGGCGATCCGACGAATTCGCAGGCCGTAGCTGAGGTTCTCGGCCACGCTCAGGTGGGGCCAGAGGGCGTCGTCCTGGAAGACCAGGCCGACCCTGCGCTCAGAAGGGGGAACCGTTCCCAAGGGCTGGCCGTCGAAGTAGACTTCCCCTTCGTCGGGCGTCTCCAGGCCGGCGATCAGGCGGCTGAGCGTGGTCTTGCCCGCCCCCGAAGGGCCGACCACGATCGTGAAGTCGCCAGGCCGGACCTCCAGGTTGGCCCCGTCCACCACGGCGACCCGGTCGTAACGCTTGGTCAAGCCGTCTAGCAAGACTCGGATCACGGCCGTCCCTCCGCCAACCGACGCGCGACCCGCCGATACCGCTGTCTAGCCCAGGCGGTCCATTCCCCCCGCAGCCACGACCGGAACCGAGGGTTCGCCGCCAGGCGACCGTCTAACCCCTCGGCCAGATCGGCGAGCCGGTCCCCATTCAGGGGGGCCGGACCCAACGCCCAGGCTTTCAGCAGCCAGGCGTGCTCATCTTCGTCAAACGCGATCTGGTCGGCTAATGCCGAGAGCAACTCATCTGGATCGGACTTGTGCTTGAGCTTCTCGACCGACGCCGGGGGCCAAGGGGGAGGCTCGGTCATCCAGCGGACGGCCTGATCGGGCCGACCGGCGCGCTCCAGGGCGTCGCGGGCCGTCCAGAGTTCGCCTTGGGCGTCAACGAGCGTCGCCCCGAGCAGGTCGGCCAGCAAATCATCGTCGTCCCTCGGTTCCGCGGAGTCCGTCGCCGAAGCCGGCCGGTCGAAGACGCTGAGCACGTTCAAGGCGAAGTTCCGGTTCCTGCTGGTCGCGAGCACCCCGACTCTTTCAATTCTGTTATGATAATCTGACAAATGAGTGGATTCTAAGGAGCCGATCCGCTGAGCCTCGGCTGCCGCCAGGACCAGCGAGGCGTACCCTTCCGACCAAGGGCCCCTGCGTAGCAAGGCGTGTGCCCGGGCCAGGGTCGCCGGGTTGCGCCTGGGGTCGTCCAGTTCGACCCGCTCGGCATCCACCGCCGACCCGGACGCAGGACGCCTGGCCACACGCCAAGAAGACTGGTTGCCAGGCCCGGTCGTGGCCAGAAGTCCGGCCGAGGCCAGCCGGCGGTATGCCGAAACCGAGCCGCCCAGGACCAGATCGGCCTGGCGATATCGCCCGACGACCCGCGTCGGATCATCGCCAGGCCGCAGCCGAACCCAGGTGATCGTCGCCGGGTTC
>JBDTIR010000825.1:0-12688 GCA_039936275.1 Isosphaeraceae bacterium
CCGCACAAAAAGCGTGGCCTTCCTCTCTTCGAGTTCCGATTCTCAGACCTCGACAGCCAGATCTTCGGACCTGCGGTATAGCCTCTTTACCTACCACCTAAAAGCCGCCCTGAGCGGAGCCGTGGAAGCCCTTGACGGCGAGTTTCTTACGCTGCACAGTCTGTTTCAGTACGTCTCGGTACGGGTAAAACGCGAGTCAAAGGCGAACCACAAAATTCAAGCCCCCGTGCTTCAAAGCAAGTCCCCAGGGGTGATCTTGCTCGGAGATTTTACCCCGAGGCTGACCCAGTCGCCGCTGGCGCTGAACCAATCGCCGGTCCAATCGGTGAACTTCTCAGATTCGGAAGGCCTACGCGTCAAGGACGTGCTGACCGCGATTCGGAAATCGACCTATTCCGCCGAATACCTGGAGGGGCGGGTTAACGACCAACTGGCCGAACACTTCGAGGAGGATCTGGGCCGTGCCGTGGCGCGGTTGAAAAACACCTTCGATTTCCCTGAAGATGACGTCTATGTGGACGGGGCCGCGATCCGCTTCCCGGGCGGCCGGTACTGGCTTGAGTATGTCGCGGACGACAACCGGTCCGGGCAGTTGATCCGGCGCGTCACGTTTTCGGAAACCTGGTTTGCCGACGCCGGCGAGATTGCCGACGTCCTAACAACGCTCGAACTGCGCCCCACCAAAATGCAGTTCGAGGTGAAGAATCCCATCAACCTGAAAGCGGTTGTCCCAGGCATCAAAGCCGCAGGATGGACCCTGAAAAGCCAACTGGAGCACAAGGTCGAGTTCTCTCAGGGAGCGTTCCAGATCGCGATCGAAGGCGACACGCTTACCTTTCGTGGTTTTGTGCCCTCTGAGCTGTTTGGCCATGTGGATTCGAAGCAATCAACGCTCGCAAGATGTGTGCTGATGCTGCTCGGCAATTAGAGTCTAATGATTTCACGGAAAACGAATTTCCCCAATTACCCAAATTGACAGCTAGATCCGACCGACCTTTGGAATAGACGCATAAAATATTAACAATATTTTGTTCCATTTGGGGGCGAATTGGTTGGCGAGCGCAGCCTCGCGAATCAAAGGGCGACCGGCCGGACGGCGGCAATATGAAAAATTCTTGATTCCGTGCGATTCTCGCCGTGTTGGCGGTCGAGAAGGAACCATTCAAAGGGGGTTGAACGCATGCGAATTGCCCTCGCCTTGACAGTGGCTTTGAGTGTGTCATTGAGGGCCTTAGTGGCGAACGCCGCCCCGAAACCGGACAAGGCCGAGGGTGTGGTTGGAGTGGTCACTCGCCATTCGGGCGGCCTGCACGGCTACATTGGATTCAGCGCCACGCGGCCGCCTTCTGGAGAGGGTTACGGTTATGGCGTTGGCTTCTACTCCGCAGTTTGGCCGCTGGTGGACAAGCCGATCGCCAACTTTCAGATCGGCCTGCCAAGCACCTGGATCATACCCGATAACTCAGACAATAAGACCATGCCCTTGGCTCCCAAGGGGACGTATGCTCGCGACCATTGGCCGGAACGAGGCCCGACGTATGACGCGGTGTTTCAGACGATCGAAGGAGGCTTGGGTTACTGGGCGGGAAACCGCTTTCGCTACGGACCTCCCAAGTTCAGCATGAACTCCACCCCCCAATGCTATGACTACGAACTGGCGTCTCCAGGCTGGGGCTTTTTCCGAGGAGGCGAGGCGCTCCGGGATGATCGCCTCGGTGTGGCACAACTGAGCAATCGCCTGCTGATTCCGCCTGACGCGCTTCCCTTCGAAGGGAAGCCCAACGGTCAGTTTCTCGGCTATACCTGGATGGCCCTGCCGTTCACCGAAGCCACGACGGACGAAGTTCCCACGGGCGACCAGAGTTGGACCTGTTTTCTGAGCGCGGCGAACTTCAAGGGGCCAATCGCCTACTACATTCCCGAGACCTGGAGCAAGATCGGCGCCTTGTTTCACGAACCATTCCTGAACGGTCGCGGTCTCGATGCCCGGCCCGGTAAGGCGAACAGCGGCGCGATGGAGATCAACACCGTTCCTCGGTTCGATTCGGCGGATGCCAGCGGGGTGGTCTACTCGAAAATCCCCCGGCTCCAGTTCCCGGTCGATGAGCAGGGGCGCAGTTACCTGGTCCAGGACGTGAGATACTATTCCAAGGCCGCTCTTTACGATTCGTTCACGTCCTGGCGCGACGGCGGCCCAGCCTGCACCGGCACGTTTGATCAGAAGGGGACATGGAAGGCGACGTTGACCACCCGCACCACCCGCTATGACCAGGACCGCCAACCGATCCAGGGCGTCGAGTCCGTGTTCGACACGAAGGTCTTCGAGGGGGAAGTCTGGGGACTTCAGTGGGCCGAACGTACGCTGAGCCCTCAGGGAACATTTCCCCAATATTACAAGGCCGTCGGAGAGAAACGAGTCGTGGTGGCAGCGACCGACGTGCCTGCGGAAACGGGTCTTGTGAACCAAGAGTTCGCCCTCGCCCAGACCGGCAAGCCGTACACCTCGCCCACAACCGGAGCCTGGGCGAAGCCCGGGCCGAAACTCGGGCCGTTCATTGCGAACCTGGCGGACGGCACCGTGGTGACCTATTCCTGGTATCGGTTCGTCGATCAGCCGTCGTTCCAGCAGTATCCATGGACCGAGGCCAAGAAAGCCCGCCTGCAAGCGCTCGTCGAGACGTTGCACAAAACCTGGCCAATCGACCGCGATTACATGGCCCCTCCGACCCAAGGCGACTTGGTCAACCTCGACCCCGCCCTGTTCGTGACGCCGCCCGAAGGACTCGAAGCGGGATATGTCCCCATCGTCACCCGGCAAGCCGCCCGCGAATAAGCCGCCAACCGGACGGTGGGACGCCGTCGTCCGATCAACCGACACCGACGCGCTTGGCGACCCGGCGGATGATGGCTCTCGAATGAGGGGCCGTCAATGACTTTGACTCCCATGCCCAGAGATATCACCACCTACATGTATCTCCATCAGGTTCCTCATCAAGGGCCCAAAGTGGGCTATCGGCCCGGCAGGAAGTCGGCACAAAAGCGGCCGGGGAAGACGAGGGGCCGGTAACACGATAAGATCAAGAGAGAAACTGGACGCGGTGATTCATTCTGAGCGAGGCCCTCGAAAGGATTGGCGACTCTGGCACTCTCGTCCTCCGTGGGCTCGGCTGTTGTTCGGGAGAGCAGGTTGTTCCACTATACAAATTCCAAAGGATATAAAGCCATCAGTTCGCAGGCGGTATGGCTTTTTAAGGCGTTTCAGCCGCCGAGTGATCACCCGAACGCTGCATACTTTACGACGCTTCCACCAGGGACGAGGAACCTCAGCAAACGCCTCTATGTTCGTGGCTGTGTAGAGAAGACTGAATTCGTCTTCAATTTTTCAGGAGGCGAAGACTTGCCGAGACTTCGTGGAGGCAGGGGAGATCACGTCCATTACAGCACGGCGGATTACCCTGTCGACGACACTCGGCAAGGGCCGCATGGACTATCGAAAACCGTTGAGGAGAAACCAAATGATTGGAGGATCTGACATCGTGTTCCCCGCGGTTGGCGGCCCGGCCGCTCTCAACGCCTGCGCTCGAATCATTCAGCGCCTCTGGCCTCACGCGCGGTTTGAGAACGCCGTCACAGGGGAGAAATACGCGCAACTTATTGACATTCCTTTCGTGGAGTTGACCGAGTTGCTCGCGTATCCCAATTCCGAAGCTGAAGCCGCCTGGGACGCCGACAGTTCGGAGTCTCCCGAGAATTCAATGCTTTACATCATCGTGCGCGATGAAGACGTGACCGTAGTGCTCGACAATCCCGAAACGGCGGAGATGCGGTCGATCCTTGAAGCCATTCGCGGCTTGCTGTGGACGGACATTCAGAATGTCTACATGAGGGCGGCGGCATGACTCCTCAATCCCCTGCGACTCTGGAACGCCTGATCCGCGACAACGATCTTGGATGGATGATCGACATGTATGCGCCGCCTGATCGCGCCATTCCATTCTTGATCGAACAACTCACCCGTCTGACAGGTGAATTTAGCAACAGATTCCGTTACGAAGTGTCCTTTTCGCCCGAACAACTTTGCGTGGAAGCGGCGCGCAACCCACATAAAATCCGGGCCTTCCTCCAGGCTCTGGCCGTGAGCGGCAGCATGGACATGCTCCTTATGGTCTGGCGAATTCTGCAAGGCCTCAGCATTCGCGAAGTGACGATGACGTACGTCGAGGTTGAGGCGTTCAGCCTCGTCGTGACCCTCGCCAGGCCTGGGCAAGATCAAGAAGAACTGGAAACGTATTCGTCCGATAAGATTAATGACGCCACGCTTTTGCGACATTTTGGAATAACGACGGTGGATGGGCGGCCCCTGTTCGACGGTTTCTTGCCTATGAGGAAAAAATAACGAGCCAGCCATTTTGGGCTGGTAGGAAGACCGACTTGGTCGCTCATCGCCGACTGGCGATCGCCCCCCGACGTCAAGCGCCCGCGTTCAAACAACAGGGGAGGAGACACAGTAATGTCTGATGACGCCGAGAACACATGTCCCCCCTGGGTTGACGATCTGACCGAGGCGGTGGGTTACTGCTTCGAGGCGGAATCGGTGCCGATGGCCTACGACGTCTGGGGCCCCGCTAAACCCAAGGCACCGGAATCGACCGACGACCCCTGGGACGTTCACTTTTACCCGTCGCTTAGCGAGGTGGTCGGCGGCCCCGACGACGGCGCTATTATTTATCCGGAGATGCACGTTGATTTGCAGGCCGTGATCGAAATTTTCAAGGACGTCGAAGAATTCGCCTGGAGCAGCCGTTCCAAGAACCGCGAGCCACGCTATCCAGGCGGCGTGCTTGACGTGGTCGGCTGGTACGACGGCCATCCGGTCTGGTTGCGGATCTTTGACGCCCCTCCTGACGACGCCACGATCGACACCGTCCTGGAACACAAGAGCGGCCGGGTCCGCCCCAAGGGCCAACCAAAAAAATAATCACGATGTATCTATGATTTATTGTTGTTTTTGAGATCATCCGTCGGCCGCGGCGCGTCGTCTGCTTGCAATTGGGTACAGCCCGCACAATAATTCCCAAGGCGACCAAAAAAACTGAGCAGCGGCCTGTTCGCACATACTTCCCTCCCGTTTTGGAATCGTGATAAGGACTTTCCCAATGAGTGCCGATTCAAGGCGGATCATCGTGGTCGAGAGCCATTGCGGTGCCTGTAGTGTCCACGCCGTGGTCGCGTATCACCAGAATTTCCCCGAGATGCGTACCGAGGACGTGTCGGCCGAACTGGCGGCCAGGCACCTCGCCGACCACCTGGCGGCAGCCCTGGAGAACGTTTCCGACGCCTCGCGCCGCGCGGAGGTCCAGATTGCGATCGACGACGCTCGCGCGTTCCTCGACCGCGACGGAGGCGTCCATATCGGTCGGGACGTCGCGCGTCCGGGAACCCTTTGAGACGAGTCGCGCAGAGACTTTTAACGACGTTCGGGAACAGCTGGCCCTTTGGCATGAGACCGGGTCTCTTGAGCGTCGCTCGTGTTCACATTCATGGGGACCTCGGCGGCTTCGCGTCGCGATTCCCGTTGAGGGAGGATCCATGTTTATTCGACGCACGCCTTTGATGATCTTGGTTGTGGCTGTCGCGGCGCCGATGCTTGCGGCGTATCTGCAATGGGCCGCGGTCGGCCTGCCGGCCTTGCCCCCCTTGCCCGATGCGGCGGCCCAATCGGCCATGTGGCCTCGAGGGTTTCCGCCTTGGTTGCGGATCGCGCATTACCTGAATTTCCTGTTCGTGATCCTGCTGGTCCGTAGCGGTTTGCAGATCCTCGCGGAGCATCCCCGGCTCTACTGGAACGTTCACTGCACGCCGAACACCGAATGGCTCCGGCTCACGCCGATCAAGGTGCCGACCGACCGGGTCTGGACAGCCAAGGACGACGCTCGATGGCTCTCTCCCTGGATCGGCCTACCAGGCAACAAGCACACCGTCGGCATCGCGCGCCACTGGCACTTTCTGAGCGTCTTGTTCTGGGTGGCCAACGGCTTGATCTTCACGGCCTTGCTGTTCGGCTCTGGACAGTGGCGGCGTCTGGTGCCGACCTCCTGGCGGATCGTGCCCGAAGCCTGGGCCGTCTTCGTTCATTACGCTACGTTCCACCTTCCGCCCGAGCCTAACGGTTTTACCCACTACAATGCGCTCCAGCAACTCGCCTACTTCGGCGTGGTCTTCCTTTTGGCCCCCTTGGCGATCTTGACCGGGCCGTCGATGTCGCCCGCCTTGACGAACCGGTTCCCCTGGTATCCGAACCTGCCAGGCAACCGCCAGATCGGCCGCTCGCTTCATTTTCTAATCATGTGTGCGTTCGTCGTCTTCCTGATCGGCCATGTGACCATGGTGGTCTTGACTGGCCTGGTCAGGAACATGAACCATATCGTGCTGGGCAGGGACGACCTCCGCATGGCCGGTCTTGTTCTGGGTCTGGTGGGCCTCGGCGTGGTCGTGGCGGTCAATGCGCTGGCGAACTGGTCGGCCTGGCGGTATCCCAGGCTGATCCAGCATGCGGCCCGCGCCATTGTCACGCCAGTGATGAGTTTTCTGCTTAGTGACGCCGCCTCGCGCGCCGAATTCCACCAGAGAGACGTTTCCCCCTTCCTCTGGCCCAACGGCAAGATGCCCACCAGCGTGGAATGGAAGACGTTGGCCGCCAAGAACTTCGAGGACTATCGGCTCAAAGTCTTCGGCCTGGTCGAAAACCCGGTCGAACTCTCGCTGGCGGACCTCAAGGGGCTCGGGACACGGTCTCAGATCACCTTGCACCACTGCATCCAGGGGTGGTCGGGAATCGCCGAGTGGGGCGGCGTGCCGATGTCAGCCTTGATCGATCTGGTCAGGCCGAAAGGAGAAGCCCACGTGGCCGTCTTCTACTCCTTCGGCGAAGGTCTGGAAGGGGGCGATTATTACGACGGCCACCGGATCGAGAACCTCATGCACCCGCAATCGCTCCTGGCCCTTGAGATGAACAAGATGTCTTTGACCGCCCTGCACGGCGCTCCGTTGCGACTGCGGGTCGAAAACCAGCTTGGTTTCAAGATGGTCAAGTGGATCCGCGCCATCGAATTCGTCGAGAGCCACAAGAGTTTCGGCGAAGGAGAAGGCGGCTACAACGAGGATCATGAATACTTCGGTGAACTGGCCAATATCTGATCCGGCCGTGTCCTTTGAACAAACCACGGGAACTCGAACGATGTGCTACCTTTATGCGACCCGATCCGACTTGCCGACTAAACTCGTGGCGACCTTCGATACCGAACCGCAATTGCTGGCCTACGTGCGCTGGGCGACCTTGTCCGGCCCGGGACGAAATGGGGCCTTTCAGTTTGAAAAAGGCAGCGCCCTGGCCAGTTACCACGGCTGCCACCATTCCCTTGAACCATTGACCGACGACGACCCCGCCCTGGTCGATCACAATCCGACGCCGAGCATGCTCTGATTCGTCGAAAAGGGACTCGGCGGAGCCCAAAGGTCGCGCGACCGATCCCCCCTTGTTTTCTCCAAGACCCAAGAGCGAATCGTGAGCGAATTCATTTACTGCCTCAATACCAGCACGATCCAGCCGACCCCCTTACTCGACAAGGTCCGGATCGCCGGCCAGGCTGGCTACCAGGCCCTGGAACCCTGGAATGATGAGATTAACCAGTACATTGAACATGGCGGATCACTCGCGGACCTCAAAAGCGCATTGACCGACGCGGGGCTCGCCGTCGCCAGCGTTGTCGCCCTGCGCGGCTGGGCCGATTCCGAGGGGGAAGCGTTCGCAGAGGCCCTGGAAGACTGCCGGCGGCTCATGGACCAGGCGGCTTTTCTAGAGAGCCCCCACGTCGTCGCCAGCCCACCCGAGGGGAGGGTGAATCTGGAACAAACGACGAGGCGGTACGCGCAGTTGCTCCACCTGGGCCGGCAGGTCGGCGTCAAACCAGCGATGGAGTTCCTCGGATTCAGCGAAGGCGTCAACACGCTCGCCCAGGCCCTGGCGATCGCCGAAGGAACCGAAGACCCCGATGCATCGGTGGTCGCCGACGTCTTCCACCTGATGCGCGGCCCGGGGTCGATCGATGATTTGCTCACCCTTTCCAGTGACCGCCTGGCGATCGTTCACGTCAACGACTTGCCGAGGTCCCCCGCACCCGGGGAGCAGACCGATGCCGACCGGATACTCCCCGGCGACGGGATCGCCGACCTGCCTTGCGTCATTGCCCATCTCCGATCAATCGGCTACCAGGGGGCGCTTTCGCTGGAGCTGTTTAACCGCGACCTCTGGGCGCAAGACCCGGCTGAGGTGGCCGTTCGAGGCCTGGACCGGCTGAGGGCCTTGGTCGAAGGGTGAAGGTTGTCATCAACGTTTTCCGTCGACCGCTTGATGGTTCAAGGCCGTGACGGTTTTGCCTGGTTGAGGCGTCGGCGTGCTTCGTCCTTGTCCTTCGACGGGGCGTCGGGCATTGCGGTGAGGGCTTCGAGCGTGGCGAGGGCCTCGGCGTTCTTGCCCAGGGAACGGTAGCATTCGGCGAGACTCAACCGAGCGTAGGCGACCTGTTCGGGCGTCTGGCCAGATTCGGCCGCCTTGTCGAAGAGCAGGGCGGCTTCGTCGGCGATGTTCCTGGCCTGAAACGAATCGCCGAGCGCAAGGTAGGCGCGGGTCAGGTGTCTCTTGGTGTTCTTTGGATCGATCGCTTCCCCTTGATCGACCAGTTCCAGGGCGCGGCGGAAGTCGTCCCTGCGCACGGCGATCCATGCCAACTCGCCGATGGCTTCCAGGTCGTCGGGATTGGCCTGGAGCCGATCATGCAAGGCGGCGAACTCCTCGAACGTCTGGAGAATCGTCCGCACTTCCTCGGCGAACGGTTTGGGCGGCAGGTAGCCCTTGATCACGCCCACGACGCCGCTGGAGCGGGGGTCGAGGAACACAATCGTCGGAAAGCCTGGCTCGGTCAGATATTTTTCCACCAGGGGCGCGCCTTCCTTCTCGGCGTCGAGCTTGACCGGAACGACCTGCTCGGTGAGTTTGATGACTTCATGATCTGTGTAGGTGTCGGCGTCGAGCCGCTTGCACCAGCCGCACCAGTCGGTGGTGAAGTCGATCATGACCAGCATCTTGGCCGCCTTGGCCTGCTCGACCGCGTCGGCGAACGACCTGACCCAGGCGACCGTTTTGACGTCTCGGGGTTTATCGTCTCCGGCGGCCGGTTCGGGCGTGATCGTGGGCTCGGTGGCGGTCTCAATCGCCGCCTCCGGCTCAACGCTCGGCCCTGGTCCGCATGCGGACAAGGTTCCGAGCAGGCAGGCCAGGGCGACGTTCACGAGGCGGTTTGGAAGGGGCATCGGAACCTCGCTCAATACTTGGCCAGTTCGCCCGCGACCAATTCCGGATGGATTTGGTTCGCGACGGCGGCGGCTCCTTGAAGCATGAATTTCAGCTCACTGCTAACGGCGATAAATTGCCAGCCTTCGCTGATCCGACGCTGGGCGTCCTCGGCCGAGAAGACATGGATGCCGCTGGCGATCCCTTGGCGCTTGGCAGCCTGGTGGACGCGCTGGATCGTGTCTTCGAGGTGCTGCTTGCTCGGCGGTCGGCCTTCGGCGTCTCGGAGCGAGGCGGCGAGGTCGTTCGGGCCGACGAAGACAGCGTCGACGCCGGGGACGGCGAAGATCTCGTCGGCGATGTCCACGGCGGCAATGTGTTCGGACTGGATGACAACGAGGATTTCATGGTCAGCCCGCGCGTAATATTCCGTGGCGGTGCAGCCGAAGTTCAGGGCGTGCATGCCGCCGCCGACGGAACGGTTGCCGAGAGGCGGGTACTTGGCGGCGGCGACGATCGAGCGGGCTTCCTCGGCGGTCATGACCATCGGGGCGACGATTCCCATCGCGCCGCAATCAAGGACTTGCTTGATATTATCATGCCGGTTGGCGGGGATGCGGCACAAAGGGACGCAGCCGGCGTCGGCGATCGCGCCGAACATCATCGCGGCGGTCTGGATATCGGTATGGGTGTGCTCCATGTCCACGGTCAGCCAGGGCAAACCGGTGCGTGCCAGGAACCGCGCCGCCACCGTGCTCCCGAGCGACAGCCAGGTCCCGACCTGCGGTTTCCCCTCGCGCAACGCCTTCTTCACCGGATTGGTCTTCACGATCTTTGATCCACCTTGTCGCGGTTTGATCTCGGGTTGGAACGTACCAGTCTGACAGGAATTCCAACGCTGAGCAAGGGAAGGTCGTCGGGCCGGTTCAGGGAACCATTCCAAAAGGCGGTCCAGGCGCGAAGGCAGTTTTAATTGACCGATGGGGACGGCTTGGCGTAAAGTACGCCGCGAACCGATGGAACGGCGAGGTGCGCGCCCGCTCAACATGGAGGAGCGATCTCGATGCAATCGCCCAAGCATGTTGATGACGACCCCGAGGACGCCGCTCGTCTTCCGGGTTGGAAGACCGTAGCCGTCGTGCTCGCGTTCCATGCTGCCTGCCTCGCCGTCGCCACCTATCCATTCATCACCCGAATCCGATCGACCTTCCCCGGCGGCTGGACCGATCCGTATCAGCATCTCTGGATCATGCGGTGGTATAAGTCGTGCTTGCATTCGGGGCGGTCGCCGTTGATCTGTCCTGACCTTCAATACCCGGTCGGCGCTCCGCTGGGTTTGTTCTCCCCGTTGCATTATCAGTCGCTCTTGTATATTCCGTTATCGTTCATCATCCCTAATGATTATCTCTGTTATAACCTGATCTGGATTTCGAGCCTGTTGTTGACGGGCCTGGGAACGACGCTCCTGATCTGGCATGTGCTGCGCGATCGGCTCTGCGCCGGGTTCGGCGGGATGCTGGCGATGCTGGGCACGCCGGTCCTGATCCATTCGTTTGCTCACCTGGAATTGATCACCTTGGGCTGGTTCCCGATGTTTCTGGTTGCCTGGCTCCGGTTCGTGGACCAGCCCGGGCGGGGCCGGCTGTTGGCGGCTTCAGCGGCGTATGTCTTGGTGGCGATGAGCGCCGCCTATTACGCGGTGTTCGCCGTCTTGCCGGCAGCCTTGTACGTGGCATGGTCGTGGGCGAAGGCAGGTCGGGGTGGAACGCTCCCCTG
Organism: Isosphaeraceae bacterium; assembly: GCA_039936275.1. Classification (GTDB taxonomy): domain Bacteria; phylum Planctomycetota; class Planctomycetia; order Isosphaerales; family Isosphaeraceae; genus JBDTIR01. The sequence continues at coordinate 11,126 of JBDTIR010000825.1, forward strand.
GCTGCGCATGCGGTTCGGCTGGCTCCTGGGGTTCACCGCTTTGGTTGGAGCGGCCTTGATCGTGCTCTTCACACCACAGATCTGGGCGACGACTCACGGCTACCTCGTGAACCGACCCCGTTCGGAGTTCCTGCGCTACGGTGCTCCGGCGTGGAGCTACGTCGTGCCGACGCCTTTCCATCAACTCTCCAAGGTGATGACGACCGATCCGTACCGTCTGGCGAAGGTGTCGGACGAGGGGTTCTCCTATCTGGGGGTCGTCCCTTTGATGTTGATCGCCCTTGCGGCGGTCTGTCGGGTTCGGTTTCCTCGGGCCTGGTTCTGGTGGGCGGCGACTTTGATGTTCGTCGTGCTCTCGTTCGGCGCGTCCTGGCGGTTCGGTTCGGTTGAGGTTGGCTTACCCGCCTCCTGGCTGCGGAATACGTTCTTCGCCTTCCGCTTGATCCGCGTTCCCGCCCGGTTCAACCTCTTCGCGGCCGTCGGAGCAGCCTTGCTGGCATCGGTCGGGCTCCGACACTTGCTCGCCCGGTTGCCGAGGATCGAGGCCAGGTTGGCGATCGTCGCGGCCTTGACCGTGCTCACGATCGCCGACCTCTCGATGGTCCCTTACCGCAACGAGGCGACCCCCAACATGCCGGCTTGCTATGAGATGATCAAGCGAATCAATCCTCACGCCAACCTATGCGAGTCCCCTCACTTTGGCACCTCGGACGCCGAGTACCTGAGCGCCGCCTGCGGCTACTGGCAGTCAAGGCACGGCCTGCGGACCTCCAGCGGCTACAGCGGCAACACGAACATCCGCGCCGAGAACCTGACGTCGTGGCCCTCGCCGTTCTCGGCGCTTTGGCTGGAACAGAAAGACTTCCTCAAGGATCCCGTCAAAGTTTATATAGACCTGGTCTCTGATGTGAGCTTCGACGATTACGCCTGGCTTTACCTGGCGACGCATCACTTTGATTTCGTTGTCGTCCATCACTGGGACCCTCCCGTTCCGAGCCGGCCGATGCACCTCGCCCGCTTGGAGGCGCAACTGCGCCCGGCCAAGATTTTCGAGGACGAAATGACGAGCGTCTACCAAACCTCAAGGCTCAAGCCGCCAGTCCACCCGGTCGCCTTGCCGACCGAAGGCTGGCTCCAGCGCACCCCTTGGCGGGGGACCTATTCCTGCGCCGTCGCTCAGACGGCCAAGGTCTCCGTCTACAACCCCGATCCCGATCGCGAGGTCAGGTTTGTCCTGAACGCATTGGCGTTCCGCAAGGCTCGGACGGTTCGCCTCCGTTCCAGGGGGCGTGACCTGGCGACCTGGAACCTGGCCCCGGGGAAATTCCAGGACTACGTCAGTCCGTCGTTCCGGCTCCCTGAGGGGCTTCAGGAACTGACCCTGGAGAGCGACGGTCAAGAACGCCCCGCCCACCATCATGAAGAGGTTAACGAAGGGGACCGCAAGCCCTACAGTCTCCGCGCCGGAGGGATCGCCCTGATCGCGACCCAACCGGAACTAACGACGAGCCCCAACGTCGCCATCCATCAAGACCCGGTTACGGAAGCAGCGCGGACGCTTGC
>JBDTIR010000826.1:0-3722 GCA_039936275.1 Isosphaeraceae bacterium
CAACCTGTTCTTCGTGCGCAGCCATTTCGGCCCGCCAGCGACCGGGATCCATCCCTGGCGGCTGAACGTTGTCGGCCTGGTCGAGCGGTCTCAAGGGCTTGGCCTGGCCGAGCTTCAGAGCTTGGAACAAGTCACCGTGCCGGCGGTCTTGCAGTGCTCGGGCAACGGCCGGGCCTTCTTCACACCGATCATTCCGGGCGCGGCCTGGGAACGCGGGGCGGTGGGTAACGCGGAGTGGACCGGAGTACGCCTGAAGGACGTGCTCGATCGCGCCGGTTTGAAACCAGGCGTGGCGCATGTTCACATGATCGGCTCCGACGGCCCGCCGAACCCCAAGACCCCCGCATTCCTGCGCAGCCTGCCGATCGAGAAGGCGCTCGACCCACATACCCTGATCGCCTTGACGATGAACGGCCAGCCCTTGCCGGTCTTGCACGGCGGCCCCGCGCGACTGGTGGTCCCCGGCTGGACCGGCAATCACTGGCTGAAGTGGCTCCGAGAGCTCACCGTCTCTGAGACCGAAGCCCCTGGCGCGTTCATGCAATCGGCCTACCGGCTCCCCAGAGCCTCGTTGCCGGAGGGCGTCACGCCCAAACCAGAAGACATGGTCCCCTTGACGGCAATGAACGTCAAATCCTTGATCATCGGACCCGCGCAAGCCGCCAAGCTCAAACCGGGTCAAAGCGAGGTCCACGGCGTGGCCTGGACCGGCGAGGGGCGGATCACCCGGGTCGATGTCCAGATCGACAGCCAACCCTGGACCCTGGCGACCCTCGAAGGTCCCGATCACCCCTTCGCCTGGCGGACCTGGCGGCTCCCCTGGAAGGCCCAACCCGGGTGGCACGTCGTCCGCTCCAGGGCCACCGACTCGAACGGCCAGACCCAGGCCGACACGTCCCCTTGGAACAAGAGCGGCTATCTCTGGAACTCGATCGATCAGGTCGAATGCGAGGTGGTTTGATATGCGGATATTTTCAAGATGGTCGAGCCGAATGGCAATCCTCGCCTTGACCGCGCTGCTTGCCGTCGGGTCCGGCGGCCTCTGTTTACGGGCAGCGCTCGCTGACGGACCCGACGCCGCCGCCCGGGACGACGACGACCCGGACGAGGCGGCGATCGAGCGGGCCCTGAGCCTTCGCCTGTTCGAAGAGAACTGCCTGATGTGTCACACCGAGGAAATGGTCACCGCCCAGCGCCTGACGCCTGTCCAATGGACGGCGGAAGTCGAGAAGATGATCGGCTTCGGCGCGCCGGTCCCGCCGGAGGAAGTCACGCGTCTGATCGATTACCTCACGGCACTGTATCCGGCTGACAAACCCCGAGCGGTCGCCCCGTTGGTTGACGCCGCCTATGCCTTGCGGCTCAACCAGCAAACCCTCACCGCCGTTCCGGACGCCCATCCCGGTGTTCCTGAGCGCGGGGCCGCACTCTTCGCCAGGAACTGCGCGATCTGTCACGGTGAGACCGCCCTGGGCGGCGACCTGGGCACCAACCTCGTCGAAAAGCCGGTGCTCCTGACCCCGATCGAGTACACCAAGGTCGTCCAGGAGGGCCGCCGCCGCATGCCGGACTTCAAGGGCGTGATCACGGAAACTCAGGAGGACGACATCCTCGCCTGGCTCTGGTCGCGTAAGAACGGATCGGAATAACGACAGGGCTTACCAAAGAACACGAGATTAGCAATTTCCCGTCTCGATATCTTTGATGTTTCTTGGCCATCTGGATCAATCAAGGGATCGGTTCGTTCCTGTGGGACAGCCGCCCCGGCTGTCCTCCGGTTTCGACAACCGGGGGCGGCTGTTCCACACGATCAATTGCGTGACCAACTCCTAAATTCACAGGCGTCCCGATTCGAGGGGTTTCCTGGATCAGTTTACCTGTTCACAAATTGCTCTCGCGCCATCAAGGCAGCGCCGAGCAAGCCGGAGTCGTCGCCCAGGGCGGCGGGCTCGATCCGGATTTTCTGGTCAGGATCGTAGAGAATGTGCGGGCGGGCCGAGGCGCGGACGAGGTCAAGGTATGACGCACCCAGGGCTTCGGTGACGCCGCCGCCGACGACGACGACTTCGGGGCCGAGGACGTTGATCAGGCTCGCCAGGCCGAGGCCGAGATAGTGGGCGGCTCGGGTGACTTCCTTGATCGCCAGAGCGTCGCCGCCGTGATACGCGGCGGCCAGGTCGTGGCTCTTGAGCCGGTCGGACTTGGAACGGAGCGCGGTGGACAAGGTGCTCGATTCGCCTCGGCGGATCGCCTTGCGGATGCGGCGGGCGATCGCGGTTCGGCTGGCCAGGGCTTCCAGGCAGCCGCGCTGACCGCATCCGCATTTGGGACCATTGGTCTTGAGTACGATATGACCAAGCTCTCCCGCGTTGCCCGTGGCGCCCGCGACGATCTCGCCGCGCATGATCACGCAGCCGCCGATGCCGGTGCCGACGAACGCGGTGATCAGGTCGCGCGCGCCTCGACCGGCGCCCAGACGAAGCTCACCGTAGCCGCCGGCCCAGACGTCGTTCCGCACCAGGACCGGGCGGCCGAGGGCCCGTTCCAGGTCGGGGCCGAGTGGGTAGTTCTCCACATTCAGGTTGCCGCTGAAGAGGATTATCCCGCGCTCGGGGTCGAGCGGTCCGGGCGAGCCGACCCCAACGCCTGCAAGATCTTTGACGCTCAAGGCCGCCTCGGTCAGGGCCTCGCCGATCGCGCCGAGGATCGCTTCCAGGATCGCCTCGCCCCCCTTCTGGGCAGGGGTCGAACGCTTGGCGCGGCCGAGAATCTGGTGCTTGGCGTCAACGACCCCCACCACGATCTTGGTCCCGCCGAGATCCACCCCGACCACCGGGGGTCCGCCGCCCTCATCCGCCATCGAACACCCTCCGAAGTTGGTCGCGCGTCAGCCTCGTTCACGACATTCCCAAAGAACGCCGACGCCCGCAAAGGATCTTACCTTACCGCCTCGATCCAGGCGAGTGCCGTCTCTTCACCGTTGCCGAGACGGCCTCGCCCGCAACTCCTGGACCCTGAGCCACATCGCGCGTCTCAGATCGGCGACCAACTGGGCACGCTCGACCCGGAGCGTCTGGGGAACCTCGACCAGGCTGGACAGATCATCGGCCCAGGCGGCCAGTTGGTCGGCGTCGGTCACTCCCATCTGAACGAACCAGCAGGCGAGGCGTTCCACCGGAGCGTCCTCGATTTTGGGCAAGCCGTGAACGGTCCAGGCCAGGAATTTCTGACGATCCTCCAGGTCCAGCAAGCTCAGGGGGAGTGCCTTCTTCTCCCAGTGCGTCGCGGCCTCCCAGCGGGCCTTGGGGTCGAGTCCGTCGCGGTGGAAGGCCGAGAGCGCGTCGAGGCAGCTCCAACGAGCCTGCCCAAACGCCGAGAGCGGCCCCGGGGCCGGTCGAGCGAACGGAGCTTGCGGCGACTCGTCTCCTTCAAGCAGCGCGATGTTGAGCGATTCGACATCCATCGCCTGGGGCGTTGGCTCCCGGCGATCGGTTCGGCTGCTCATCCAACCTCGTAAGGGTTGTAACGCTTCGGCATCCAGAGGAGCCATTGGTGCGAGCCTGGCCAAGGCGTCGCGCAGGTCGTCCGTCGCCCCCGGGTGACGATTCCAGGTCCACCAGGTGAGCGGGCCGAGCGTCGACAGATTGGCCAACACCCCGGAGTTGGTCAGCACGGCGGCCAGGGTCGGCCCGTCGCAAGCATTCAGCATCAACTCATAGAAC
>JBDTIR010000827.1:0-4013 GCA_039936275.1 Isosphaeraceae bacterium
GAGGGACGGTATAAGTCATTGTGGGAATAGGAGATACGAGAATATTAGTAGGATTGGATTTTTCGGTGAGAGATCCAACCACGGGCGACAGTTGGCCGGGGAAAGGCTTTTCAGATTCGATCTGCACCCGCCCGTGCTCGAAATGCCGCTTCTTATTTCCCCGGCGTCACGTAGACCGGATCAAACGCATCGGGGTCGATCAGGCAGTTGACGACGCGGGACAGGAGGACCAGGGAGGGGCCGTCGTCGGGGTGATCGAGCACGAGGTTGCCGAGGATGCGGGTGGCCTGGCGAAACTCGCGGGCTTCGAAGTCGGCCAGGGCGGCTTCGTAGCCGATGCGGAGCGTCTCCCAGGACGGGTGGCCGGGCGTCGAGAGTTCGGACAGTTCCACGGGGTCGTCGATGTTGACCATCCGGACCAGGCCGAGCCGGCGCGAGGGGATGTCGGCGCCGAGCTGATCAACCGTGGCCTTGGTCACCAGGAGCCTGGTCTTGAGATACTTCGTCACCCCCTGGACCCGGCTGGCCACGTTGACCGTGTTGCCCAGGGGGCCATACTTGAACTTGTGACGGCTGCCGGTGTTGCCCACCCGGGCCATGCCGGTGTTCAGGCCGATGCCCAGGTCCATCGGCTCGCCCAGGGTTGACTCCCAGCGCGCGTTGATCGCCGGAAGCTGGTCGAGCATGTCGAGTGCGGCGAGGCAGGCGAGCTTCGCGTGCTCGGGCTGATCCTCGGGCGCGCCCCACATCGCCATCAGCTCGTCGCCGATGTAATCGACCAGGACCCCTTGATGGGCGCGGACGCAGTCAGAGAGCGTGGTCATCACGTCGCCGATCCAGTCGACGACCTTGGCCGTATCGATGTGGTGGCTGATTCTGCTGAAGCCTCGGATATCGCAGAACAAGACGGTGATCTCGGCGTCCTGCCCCTTGAGCATCTCGGGTCGTTCGGCCAGCAGGCGGGCCAGTTCCGGCGTGAAGAACTGCTCGAATTGGACGTGGGCCGCCACCGCGGCTCGTTCCTGGGCGAGCCTGTTCAGGCCAGAGGCCACGGCGCAGGCCAGAAGCTCGACAAGCATCGCGTCGACTCGTGTCGTTCTCACTTGCGGACCCTGCAACCCACCGTGCTGGCGACGCTCGCCGTAGAGAGCGCCGATCATCTCTCCTTGGTGGTTGAGGATCGGCGCCGCGACCACCGCCGAGAGCCCGATCAAGCTCATTGATAGATCCGCCGACTGCTGCTGCGGCGACGACCAGACGGTCCGCCGTTCGGTCAAAAGCCGGCCCAGGATGTGTTGACTGGGCCGCCAGTGGTCGTCCTTTGGCTTCGAGACCGTCGGCGAGGCCGCCGCGACGGTCCAGGCCCCTTGCTCCAGGACCAAGGCCCGGCACGAGTCGAGCACGATGTTCTCCACCAGGGCTTGCGTCGCCCCTTGGTAGAATTCGCAGGGCTCGCTCGCCGCCTGAAAGGCGTCCCCGGCCGCTTGCAGCCAGCGGACCAGGGATTCGACCTCCCGGGTGCCCAGGCCGCCGTCGAACGGGGCGCCGGGCGCGTCGCTCAGCCCGGAGGGCGGCAACTCCAGGGCCGTCGCCATCCACGCGCCCGGCGGCAGGGTCGCCTCGCGGAGATACTCCACGTCGGATTCGACCAGGACCGCCCCTTGGACCCGCACGAGCTTGCGGCCGAGCATCATCGCCATAGGCAAAGGCGTCTCAAGCGACTCGCCGGGCCGCACTTCGGGCCCGTCGCGCAGGCGAATCGGCACCTTGGTGCTCAGGTTCGTCACACGCGCGCCGAGGTCCGTCGGCTCCAGCAAGGCATGCCGTCTTGAGACGCTGTCCTCGTCGCGCGCGGCGATCACCAGCCTGGCCCGCTCGGGTCCTTTGCGAAGGTGGAAGACCGCCTCGTCTCCGTCCCCCTGCCTGCCCAACTCCACCGGCCCCTCAACCTCTCCGGTATAAGCCAGGCGTTTCTGATCGTAGACCTGAATCCGCCAGGGGCCGTTCATTGTTGTGTCGTGCGCCATTCTGTCCAGGGGACCATGCGTCGCCCGCGTGCTTGAGCGTGGCCAAAGGTGCGGCGGGCTGGCACTGGTGACGGGTCTTGATTCGGGTGCCAGTGCTCTGCTTCGACCGACACTTGGCAGAGCCGGTAGCACCCGAAAATGCTCACCAGCGCCCCCCGCCCGCGATCATCGGGGTCCTGGTTCATCGGCCCGATTCCGGCTCCAACGGCTGGCGGGGACGCCCCGATCTTCGAAGACGGCTTCAGTATCCTCCGCCCGCGCCCGGACTGTCAAGCACCTTCGCCGAGGACGTCCGGACCCCTCTGGACCGGTCGCGCCAACAGATTCCGGGTCGTTCCTCGTCTGACCAACCCTCTGTTCAGAAGAACAGACCCGGCAGGACGCCCCAACCATCCCTCGGGATCACGCCCTGGAATCGTTTTGGAAAAAAAATCAAAAAAGGTGATAGCCCGCCCCCCCCCGGGCGACGGTGTATGGAAAATGCCCGGAAATCCATTGGGACGCCGCCGCTCTTTTGGGGTTCTGAGCCAACAACGCCCGCAAGCCTTTTTTTCTGAACGAAGGAGCCTGACTCCCATGCCCACCAGTGAAGCCCGACGCCTGGCCAATCAGCGCAACGCCCAGAAGTCCACAGGCCCAACCACCAAAGCCGGCAAGATGATCGCCCGCTTGAACGCGCTCACCCACGGCCTCCGCAGTGAAGCGGACCTGATCCCTCCCCATCTCTCAGACGCCGTCGCCAGGCACGAAGCCGCCTTGATCGACGCCTATCGACCTGAAGGAACCCATCAACACTGGCTGATAACCCAGGTCGCCGACGCTGCCGCGAAACTCGATTATTGCCAGGTCCTCATCCGCGCCCAGATCGACGACCAGAGCGACCGCGCTGACCTCTGCTGGGACGAAGACCAGCTTCGGGACGTCGAAGAAATTGCCGTTCGACTGCCCAAGGACCCCGCTCGAACCGCCCGACGATTGCGCGAAACCGCTCAAGGGTGCCGATGGTTGCTCGCTCGCTGGAACGCCTTGGCTGAGAATTTGGCTCAGAACCAAGGCTGGGACGAAACTCAGTGCAACCTCGCGGCTCATTTGATGGGCGTCGGCCCCGACCTCCGCGCCTCATATCCCCAACTCAACCCCGAGGCCGACGTCAACGACCTCGTGCAACTGGCCGGCGAACAGGCCGACGAGGTTCATTTCCTGATGGTCGAAGCCCTTGAACCGCTTGACGCCAAAGGGCGCGAACTGGCCAGCATGGGCTACGCCCTGCGTCCTTCCAAGGAACTTTTGCGACTCGAGCGATATGAGACCAGGCTGCGTCGGGTGCTCAACGAGTCATTGACGGAATTCCGCCGCGTCCGCGCCGAAGGGTTCCACGGTCCTGAGCCGATCACCCTGCTTGTACCGGAACCCATCGCCGAGCCGGTCGTCAACCTCCCCTTGGCCGAGCCGGTCAACGAGCCCGCCCCGGTTGAGCCTCTGGCCGAGAGGATCAAGGGGGAGCCCGAGGTTTCCAAGCTCTTTGCGTTAATTGAAGCGATCGCCGCGATCGAGGAAGCGCCCCCGGAACCGTCCCCGATGGCCCCCTCGGTGTCGCCGAGCTTTACCAAGCCGTCTCGCCCGCTCAATCGTCGCGCCCGCCGCGCCCAGGCGGCTGCCGTGCGGAAGTCGAAGGCCACGGCTCGCTGAGAAACGGGCGCATCGCAACATGTTGCGAACTGCTCCCTTTCAAACGGTTCTTTGGCAATTCGATCATGCTCAACCGCTTCGGTCCCGGTGCGCGCTGAGGTAACCTACCTAACCCGGAATCCTTCTCCGATCCCCAATTCCATGCATGGTAATCGATGTAGGTCGGCCGTCTCGGACGCATTCTGGTGTTGGAATCGCGGCCGGGACGGCCGCCCTACACAGAGGGATGTCCCTGAAACCCGGTGCGCCAAACGAAGCCACCTGCCATTTTGGCAGTCGCGATGGCTTGACGGCTTA
>JBDTIR010000828.1:0-5996 GCA_039936275.1 Isosphaeraceae bacterium
AGCTCAGGGACCTGGTCGTTGATGGGCGTCGAGACGCCCGGGCCGATCATCAACCCGACGACCTTGAAATACAACTTCACTAATGAAGGCGGCGTGGCCGGAACCACCAGGCTCTTGAAGAACATCATGGGGCTCTGGCTGGTGCAAGAGTGCCGACGCGCCTGGGCTCGTGGCGGTCGTGATTATCCGTATGACGAACTGGTCGCCCGCGCCGAGGCCGCGCCGCCGTTCGCCGCCTTGATCGATCCGGACGACCCGACGTTTTTGGCGCCTCGCGACATGCCCTCACGGTTGGCGGCCTTCTGCGCCCGAACCGGCCAGGCCGCGCCGACGGACGAAGGGACGCTGGTCCGGGTCTGCCTGGAAGGGCTGGCCTTGAAGTATCGATGGACGCTCGAGCGCCTGGAGGAGATCACCGGCGGCTCGATCCGGGCGATCCACATTGTCGGCGGCGGCACGAGAAACCCCTTGCTCTGTCAGTTCACGGCCGACGCCTGCGGTCGGGAAGTCCACGCCGGGCCGGTCGAGGCCACGGCGATGGGCAACATCTTGATCCAGGCGATGGGTCGCGGCCGGATCGGCTCGTTGGCCGACCTCCGCGCCGTGGTCGCCCGTTCATTCCCCGTCACCGTCTACGAACCTCGGGACACCGCCGCCTGGGACGACGCGGCAGGCCGGTTTCAGGTGCTCTTGCCCGGTTGAACGGCGATCCGGAACGTTGATTTCCGAAGGACGTGTGAAGGCAGGCCGAAATCCGTCAACGTCTCGGCACGGGCGTGCCGCAGCTCCGGCAGTTCTCGGCGCCGAGGTGGACGGGTCGGCCGCACTGGGGGCAGATGCGCAGGCCGATCTCGGTGCGAGGGGCCTCGTAGTCGGCCCCTTGATGAGCAGAGAGGTCGATCGTGCTGGGGGCCATCGCCGCGTTGGCCGAGCGGTTCAGGTGATTGCGCGACCAGAGGTCAAGCGCGGTTTGATCGGCGACCGAAAGTTCCTCGGTCGGCGACTCAGGATGATCGCTTGGCAGGGATTGCCCCGTTAAGGGGACCGGCACGACCCGACCGCAGTCGGGGCACTTGCCGTGGGTCGGCCTGGTCGAGGCGTCGGCCTTGAGGCGACGGCCGCACGGGCAATGGAACCGGATAAACCCGTCGCCGGGCACGCCCGACCCCGAGGGTTTGCGGATCTTCACCCTGGCCTTGCACTTCGGACAGACCACCCGCGCTGAGCCGTCCTTCGGAAGGTCCAATTCCTGACCGCAACGACAGATCGCCCGAGGCATGACCACTCCCATTCCATTGAGTCCACCAACACTCTCCGCCCGACCTCTAGAAGGTAGGGCGGTCGTCCCGACCGCATCTTAAATGTAGGGCGGTCGCTCCGGCCGCAAAGTCAAATCCGGATGCGGCCGGGACGGCCGCCTTACATTGAGACGTCGAAATTCTGCCGAGTCGAACCTACAACGACTGGACGTGACGCAGGGTGAACCCGGCCGCCGTCAAGATCCCGCCCAGAATCAGAACGCCGCACACCTGGTTATAGGCGACGAAGTCTCTGCGCAAAGGCGGCACGAAGAACAAGACGACGACCGCGACCAGTTGCAGCAAGCCGACACGGAAGAGCAGGCGTCCCCCGTAAGCGTTGCTCAGATACCAAACGCGCTCATCGCGGAGCGTCTTGGGCGTCCGCACGCCGTAGATCCGGTTCGGCTTGACCCAGCCCTTCATCAAAGGCACCGAGATCGCCATCAAGAGGGTCGTCGCTCCCACGAACAGCCAGAGGAACCAGGGGGTGAGGTCCGGCATGCCCGCTCCTTCTTACGATTTTGATTTCGCGGCTACGGACGAGCACCGGCGGTCGCGACCGGGCGTTGCAGCAACTCCAGGGGGACCAGGGCGTTGAGGCTGCCGGAGCGGAACCCTTGAAGATCGAGTGTGACGAACTTGAACCCCAAGGCGCGGAAGGTCGAGACCAGTTCGTCGCGCACGCCGGGGGCGACCAGGGCGGGGAGTTCCTCAATGGGGACCTCAACGCGGGCCAGGTCTCCTTTGTGGTAACGGACGCGGAGCAGGCGGAGCCCTCGGCTTCGGAGCCATTGCTCAGCCCCGTCGATCATGTGGACCCGCTCGGGCGTGACCTCTTCTCCATAGGCGATCCGGCTCGACAGGCAAGGCGTGGCCGGCTTGTCCCAGGTCGGCAAGGCCCAGGCATGGGCCAGGGCGCGGACCTCGGCCTTGCCCAAGCCGCATTCCTGAAGCGGGTGGCGCACGCCTTGCTCGGCGGCGGCCCGCATACCCGGGCGGTGATCGCCGGTGTCGTCAGTGTTGGCTCCCGAGACGATCACATCAACATTCAGTTCACCCAGCAAGGTAGCGAGCCGGCCGTACAGCTCGCTCTTGCAGAAATAACAGCGGTCGGGGGCGTTGCGCAGATAGTTCGGGTCGGCGAATTCCTCGGTGCGGATGATTCGGTGTTTGATGCCGATCTGCTGCGCCAGGGCCTTGGCCTCGTCCAGCTCGCCCGAGGCCAGGCTGTCCGACACGGCCGTGACGGCGATCGCCTGATCGCCCAGAGCCAGATGGGCGGCCTGGGCGACGACCGTGCTATCGATGCCCCCCGAGAACGCAACGGCCACCCGGCCGTAGCCACGCAGGGCGTCAAGCAGACGGTCGCGGTGGGCGATCAACCTCGGGTCGTTCCAGGCACTCACGGCAGACCTCCGCGTCAAAACAGCGTGCTCAATGGGGTTCTCTCTCCATTGATTGTAGGGCAGTTGTCACCTCAGGGGCAAGCAGATTGGCGTGCATCACACGCTCTACGGTTTCGCGTCGTCCTTTTTGGCTGCATCGTCCTTCTTGGCCGCGTCGTCCTTCTTGGCCAAATCGTCCTTCTTGGCCGCGTCATCGTTCTTGGGTCTGGCCTTCGCCTGGACTTTGGCTTCGGCCTTGGGTGCGGCGGCAGGGGCGTGGGCGTCGGCCCGGCTGATGAACCGGATGTGGGAGAAGGCGACCGGGTTGAGCAGGTAGCGGGGTTCCCATTCGATGGTGCGGAACTTGATCGGGTCGTCCAGGAACTTGGTGATCGCCTCGGGAACGCCGGGGACGAAGTTGAGCAGGCGCTCACCGGCAAGCGGGGTCTCAAAATAAGCGACCTTGCTCGTCCGTCGATGCCGGTTGACCAGGTCCTCGACCGCTTTGACCGCCTCGTTGTTGCGTCGGCCGGAGACGATCATCAAAGGAACGCGCGGGGCCAGGGTGGCCAGTTCCCTGGAAAGGCGGAGCCCCTGGGCATCGGCGACCGGGGAGATCAAGACCATCGCGCCGAGGTCGCTGACGGCCCCTTGGCGACTAACGCCGCCGCCGCCGGCCGCCCAGGCGGCGACCAGATTGGCCCCGTCGCCGATGGCGACCACGCCCAGTTTGGCCAGGTTCAGATCGCGTCGGTTGTGGCGATCGACCAGAAAGAGGTACGCCGCTTGAAGCTCGGGGATCATCGTCGGCAGTTCCTTCGAGCCGAGCGCGTGGCGAGGGTTGGCCCCGTGGCCGCGAAGGTCAAGAATCAAGGCGGCGTATTCGTTCTCCTGAAGGTACTCGGCGAAGGTCTGCCCCTTGAGGTCGGCGATGGGCGTCTGGAAGTCCTTGCCAGCGCGGCCGGCACCGGTCTCGTGGATCAGGAGCAACACGGGGGCGTCGGGCAATTTCGAAGGATAATACGACGCGGCGAGCCCCTGACTGGTCTCGCTGCCGCCGATCCGAAGGGTGTAATGAAACGGCCAACCCGTCGGATTGGCGTTCAGGGGGTCGGCCGCGTTCTTGTTCGCGTCCTTCGGCGGCGCACCGGCGCGGATGCGGAGTCCGGCCTTTTTACTCCCGGCGGCCTTCTTACCGGCCGCCTTCTTAGGGGCGGCTGGTTCTCCGCGATCCTGAGCCAGGGCCGCGCCGATCGTCCCCAGGACCGCGACCAAGGCCACGACCCACGTCCACCCTTGCCGTCGATCGCGCATCGCATCGTCCCCTTTTTGTGGCTGATCTGGGCCCGTTTGGCTCACCCTCGGCATTCCATCGTGATTCGGTTTGATCCATCGTAGCGCCTGAACCAGCCTTGATACAAGACGAGGTCGGGACGGTTTAGAGGGTCGCCCCGGGAGCGCCGGGCGCGTATGATGGCCGTCGGAGTGAAACCAATCCCCCCGACGTTTTGCCATTTGTCGCTTGCTCGACGGGAGACCTCGCCCCATGTCTGATCCAAGCCCGACCTCCGACCGTCGTGACTTCCTCCGCAAATCCCTGGCCGTTTCGCTCGCCCCCCTGGCCGCGGGCGCGGCCAGGCCGTTTGAGGCCGACGCCCCCTCGACACAGGCCGAGGCTGACGCCTTTCTGGCCGAATACGTCAAAGACTGGCTCCCCCTGGACACCCTCGCCACCAAGGCGGCCTGGACCGCCGCGACCGACGTCAGTGAAGCGCACACGCAGGAGCAGGTCGCCCGCAACCAGGCGGTCAATGAGGTCATCGGCGCGCCCAAGGTCATCGAAACCGTCACCCGATTGCTCGCCAACCGCGACGACCTGAACGACCTGACCGTCCGCCAGCTCGAAAAGGTCCGCCTCAGGGCCGCCGAGGCCCCCGGCTCCTTGCCCGAGGTCGTCCGCGATCGCACCAAGGCCGAGGCCCGCCAGTCAGCCGTGCAAGACAGCTTTGTTTATATCCTGACGCAACCAGGGCACGATCCGAGAACCGTCACGCCCAACGAGATTGACCGGCTCCTGATCGAGTCACGCGACCCGGGCGAACGACAGGCCGTCTGGGAATGCTCCAAGACCGTCGGCACCCCGTTGCGTGAGGGGATCTTGAGGCTCAGAGACCTGCGCAACCAGGTGGCCCGAGGCTTGGGATTTGATTCGTTCTTCGCGCTTCAGGTCGCCGATTATGGCATGACCGTGCCCGAGATGATCGCCCTGACCGATCAGTTCCTGGCCGACGTCCAGCCAATCTATGAACAGCTTCACACCTGGGCCAAGTACACCCTGGCCGCGCGGTATCAGGCCGAGCCGCCTGATGGACCGATCCCCGCCCACTGGCTGACCAACCGTTGGGCCCAGAACTGGCCTGGCCTGATCGACGGCATGGACATGGACGCCCCCTTTCAGGGCAAACCTAGAGAGTTCATCGTCGAGCAGGCCGAACGGTTCTATACCTCGATCGGCTTCCCGAAGTTGCCGAAGTCGTTCTATGAGAAATCTGACCTCTACCCGGCCGACCCAAACTCAGGACGCAAGAAGAACAGCCACGCCAGCGCCTGGCATATCGACATGCGCGACGACGTCCGCAGCCTCATGAGCATCGAACCCAACGCCCAGTGGTTCGGCACGGCGCATCATGAACTTGGCCATATTTATTACTACATGAGCTACTCCACCCCGAAGGTCCCTTACTTGCTCCGCGCCGGGGCGAACCGGGCCTTCCACGAAGGAGTAGGCGACCTGATCGGCGTGGCGGCGAGCCAGCGCCCTTACCTGAAGTCAATCAACCTCTGGCCGCAAGCGGCCGACCAAGGCGACCCGGCCTTGATGCTGCTCGACGCCGCGCTCGACCGCTCCTTGACGTTCATGCCCTTCGCCGCCGGCACGATGACCCGCTTCGAGCGCGACTTCTACGCCGGAACGATCGGCGACGATCAACTTAATTCCGCCTGGTGGGACAGCGTCGGCCGCTACCAAGGGGTCAAACCCCCAGGCCCCAGACCCGAGACCCTGTGCGACGCAGCCACCAAAACGCACATTAATGACGACCCCGCGCAATATTATGATTACGCCATTGGGACCGTGCTCAAGTACCAGCTTCATGACCACATCGCCCGCAAGATCCTCAAGCAAGATCCGCGTGAATGCAACTACTTCGGCAACGCGAAGGTTGGCGACTTCCTGCGCGGGATTCTCAGTCAAGGGGCGACTCGCGACTGGAGGACCGTACTCGTCGAGGCCACCGGCGAAGGTTTGACC
>JBDTIR010000829.1:0-9958 GCA_039936275.1 Isosphaeraceae bacterium
GGCCAGCAGGTGACAAGGCCGCCCAGCCGTCGGCGCCACTGGAGACGTCGTCCAGGTGGCGGAGGGCTTGCCGGAGCTTCTCGGCGACCACATCCCGGCTGGCGTACCCGGCCATACGGTCTCGGGCGGTCGAGGCCATGGCGTCATAGGCGGCACGATCAGACTCGACCGTCTCGGCGCTCTGAACGAAGGCGTCGCGCACGCTGGACCAGACCAGGCGATGCCAGGTCGTCTCGTGCCGATGGTCTGGATCGTGAGGCCAGAAGGTTGGCTCAGGGTGCGATTCGAGCACGAAACCGACGGCGTCGTCCATGTAATCGGCCATCGACGTATGCGAAGGGGCCAGGGCCGGCCGGCCCGAGGCGAGGGCCTGTTGCAACGGAAGGCACGCTCCTTCCGCCCTGCTGGTGTTGACGTAGTAGGTCGTCGCTCGCAGCAAATCACCCATCTGATCGTCGGTCAAGTAGTCGGTCACGACCACGAACCGGCAACGGTGTTCCAGCCTCAACCCTTGGTACAAGGTCCGGAGTTCATTGAGTTCGTAAAACTCGCGACTCGGACTGGTCGCCAGCTTCCAGACCAGGGTCACATCAGGGCGGTCGCGAAAGGCGACCAGGAACGCTGAGAGCATGTCCTGGGCGTTTTTGCGTCGATCGCTGAAATTGAAGATACTGGTATAAACCTGGCCAGAGAGCGTCAAAGGAGTGCGAGGCAAGAGCGGAAACGGAGTTTCCGGGAGCCGCAGGAGGGTCTTTTGCGCCTTGCTCAAGGCCCGAATCGCCCCGGGACTGAGCCAGGGGCGGACGTATCGGCGATATCGACTGCGCAGGGCGTGCTTGACTCTGGCAGGAGTTATGCGGCGAACCGAGGACGTCGGGTTTAGAGTCTCAGCCAGAGACGATTCCGGTTTCGGCTCGATGGGACCACCCCAGCTCAGATGTCGGCAATTCAAGGTCCAGATGTGATCGGGATTCCAGTCAGGAGTCTCGAACGGTTCTGGGGCGAGCGGAACGGGGACGACCTCAATCGGGCAGGCGACGCCCGCTCGGCGAAGAGCGTCGGCGGTGAAGTCGCAGGCGGTCAGAGCCAGGGCAAGCGGCTGAGTCATCCGCAGCCAGTTCTGGCGGGTGTCGTGGCCGAAATCGCGGTCGGGGACCTCGGGGAACTCCCAGAAGGGGAACAGGACGGTCGGCAAGGCCGGAGTGGCGTATCCACTCTGCGGAGGCTGGATCGCCAGATGGATGGGTCGGGCCCCTTCGGCCACGGCCCTCGCGGCAAGATAGGGCAGGCGGCTCTCCGGTCCTTCGATCAACCGCCAGGTGCCCAACCGCTCCAGCACAGGGGCCAGGGCGTTCAGGACGAAAACATAGGAATAGTCGGCCGAACCCATGTGCCGCTGAATATCCCTGGCGCAACCGGTGGTGCTCACCAGAAATACGATGGGCCGGTCGATTGAGGACGCGCCGTCCTGGC
This sequence comes from Isosphaeraceae bacterium, assembly GCA_039936275.1. Classification (GTDB taxonomy): domain Bacteria; phylum Planctomycetota; class Planctomycetia; order Isosphaerales; family Isosphaeraceae; genus JBDTIR01. The sequence goes on from JBDTIR010000829.1 coordinate 1,474, forward strand.
ACTCTGCGAGACGAGTCGCAAACATTCCTTTTGTTCTCCTTCGACCCTCGTTTGAGGTGACGGCCGACGCGAGGAACCAATCCTTTGGGTCGCCAACCCCGGCCGAGCCAGAGAGTAATCTCAACGCCCATCCGCGTCAACGCCGAGACGCATTGGGTTGGCTGCTCCAGAACCATTTGCTTGTGAGCCTGCATCCACCAATCGTGGTGAGCCGACTGCACCAGATCGTCCGGTTACGAGTTATTCAGGTCGCTCGCGAAGGCTGCTGACGACCTTTAACCAAACGCGCAGCGCTGGTCATGACCGGGCCATGACCAGCGAGGCGTTTTGGCCGCCGAAGCCGAAGCTGTTGGACATGGCCCGACGGACCGAGATCTCGCGGGCGGTGTTGGGCACGTAGTCCAGGTCGCAACTGGGGTCGGGCACGCACTGGTTGATCGTCGGGGGGACCACGCCGCGCTCCAGGGTCAAGGCGGTCGCGGCGGCTTCGAGCGCGCCGGAAGCCCCGATCAGGTGGCCAATCATTGACTTTTGCGAACTCATCGGGATCGCCTTGGCCCGGTGGTCGAAGACCCGCTTGACGGCGTTGGTCTCCATGATGTCGTTGAGCCGGGTGCTGGTGCCGTGGGCGTTGATGTAATCAATGTCGGCCGGGTCGAGCTTCGCCTCGCGCAGGGCTGACTTCATGGACAGGGCGGCCCCCTTGCCCTCGGGCTCTGGGCGGGTGATCCCGTAGGCGTCGAACGATGAGCCGTAGCCGATGATCTCGGCGTAGATCGTCGCTTTGCGACGTCGGGCGCGTTGAAGGCTTTCGAGCACCAGGACGGCCGCCCCTTCGCCCAGAACGAAGCCGTCGCGCTCGGCGTCAAACGGACGCGAGACCTCGTGCGCCGGTCTGGCGGAGTGGCTCACCGCGTTCATTGCCCGGTAGGCGACCAGCATCAAGGGGTCGAGCCTGCTATCGCAACCGCCGGCCAGCATGACGTCGGCGTCGTTCCGGCCGATCAGGCGAAAGGCCTCGCCCACGGCCTGGGTGCCGGCGGCGCAGGCGGTCACGATCGTGTTGTTGGGCCCCATCGCCTGGTGCAAGATCGAGATATGCGCCGCGGCCATGTTGGGCAGATGCTTCAAGAGCCAGAGCGGAAAGATGGATTCAGCCGTGGCGATGCTGAACTTGCCGTAGTCCAGCGAGCCGTCGGGCATGAGCCCACGGCCGATCGGCCCGGCCAGCTCACCGATGTCCATCGGCGTGATCCCGGTTCCCATGCAGACGCCGAACCGGCTCGGGTCGAGGCGATCAGGCTCCAGGCCCGAGTCCTCGATCGCCAGGTTGGCCGCGCCGACCGCGAAGGTTACTGCCCGGCTCATCAGCTTGGCGTTCTTCTTGTGCTCCCCAAGATACGGCGTCACATCGAAATTTTTGACCTCGCCGGCAATCGTGATCGACTGCCCGGACGTGTCGAAGCTCTCGATCGGACCCACGCCCGATCGCCCCTCGACGATCGCCTCACTGAAGGCGCGTCGGCCCACCCCGTTGGGCGCGACCACTCCGATCCCAGTAATCACCACCCGGCGCATCGGAACCCCCTCCAAAACGTGCCCCGTCCCTGTCACTCAAAAGTCGCTCGCCACAGTTGTCGGCCGGTTCCGTTCGGCGACGATTCCCCGCGTTCAATCTTACGGGCTTGCTGGTAATTTATTCCTTTTTCGTAGTCTGTGCAAGAAATTGTAGCGAAAATAGGTGGAATAGGCGAGTAATTCTGTCGATTGTTCGGGCAGAATCGGTCGGACCGTTCGTCCCGAGATTGTGGTATCCTGACGGCCTGCCCCGGCGCTCCGGTCCCCAAGGTCTGTCAACTCGCGCCCAGGCAAGCGTGGCGGCTCGTCCCTTGGCGCGTTAGAGTAAGATCGGTCGGGCCGCCGGGTCGGCTTGACCGCGGGTTAGTGAATGGGGACGAGTCTTGATTCCGGTTATCGGAAATAAAAGGACAGTGATGATGGGCCTGACTCTGGCCGAGCGTTCCACGTTGATTTTGCCGTCGGCAACCCTGGCGATGGCGGCGGAGGCGAAGCGGCTCAAGGCCGAGGGGGCGGCCGTGTTTGACTTCGCCCTGGGTGAACCTGACTTCCCCACGCCTGAGAACATCCAAGAGGCTGCCATCAGGGCGATGCGCGCCGGGCGGACCCACTACACGCCGCCGGCCGGCACCCCGGAACTTCGTCAGGCGATTGCTCGGATGTACACCGATCATCACGCCTTGCCAACCAAGGCGGAGCAGGTCGTCGTCTCCAACGGTGCCAAGCACTCGCTCCATAATGCATTGATGGCTGTGTGTGGATCCGGGGATGAGGTCATTATTCCAGCCCCTTACTGGGTCAGTTACGCTGAACTGGTGAAACTGACTGGCGCCTCGCCGATCATCGTCGAGACGACCGAGGCCGACGGGTTCAAGCTGAGCCCCGCGCGGTTCCTCGCCGCGGTCACGCCTCGCACCCGTTTGTTGATGCTCAACAGCCCGTCCAACCCGACCGGCGTCGTCTACAACCGGGCCGAGCTTGAGGCCCTGGCTGACGCGGTCTTGACGACCAAGGTCGGCATCCTCTCCGACGAGATCTACGAGCGGCTTTGCTACGGAGACGCCCGGCCGACCTGCATCGCCACGCTTCGCCCCGGTCTGGCTGACCGCACGATCACCATCAGCGGCGTGAGCAAGACCTACGCCATGACCGGCTGGCGGATCGGCTGGGCGGTCGCCCCAACGCACGTGGCCAAGTTCATGAGCGACCTGCAAAGCCAGGAGACGAGCTGCCCCTGCTCGATCAGCCAGGACGCCGCCCTGGAAGCGATCACCGGCCCGCAAGACTCCGTCAAGGCCATGCACGCCGAGTTCACCCGCCGACGCGCCTACGTCCTCGACCGGATCGAGCACCTCCCCGGCGTGACCTGCATCCCTCCTGGCGGCGCGTTTTATGCCTTCATGAACATTTCCGAGCACTTCGGCCGAACCCTGGGCGGCCGTGTAGTTGCCGATTCGACGTCGTTCTGCCTGACCGCCCTGGCCTCGGCCCGCGTCGCCCTGGTCATGGGTTCCGCCTTCGGCACCGAAGGCTACGCCCGTCTGTCATTCGCCACCGACCTGACGACCCTGGAACGCGGCTTCGACGCCCTGGAGCAGTTCCTGAAATAATCCATTTTCGCTCCGAGAAAGCCCCGGCGCCCGTTTCGGTCTCGACGGGTCGCCGGGGATGGAGAAATGGGGAGCAGGCCAGCCATTGCACTTCGCGATCAACCGCTCATTGGTATCCGACAACGACAAAGCGATGACCGCTCAATTCAACGAACTGTTCTCCATCGTACCGGGTGTCGTGTTAGCTTAGAAATTCAGAACAGGGCTTCTTGCAGGGCAGGCCAGTGAAGCGGCCCGGATGTCCTTGAGCATCAGAGAAGTCCTCGGCAGGACCCAGTCCACCGGCCGGGGTTTCGTGCCCGTCTTCATCCACTCGATCAGTGCGGAGAGTTGATAGGAAATGAGCGGCGGGACGGCGTCGCCGATGTGCCGATATCGATTGGCAAGGGATCGCGTCGGGAAGTCGAAATCGGCGGGGAAGCCTTGGAGGAGGGCCATTTCTCTTACGGTCATCAGGCGATCTTGTTCGGGGTGGGCATACCTTCCATTCCCGACATGAGCGCATTCTCGCTTGATCGTTGGGGCAGGTTTGTCCCAGGCCATCCTGCCGTAGACGTCGGGATGAGAACCGAGGTTGCCTCGTTCGAGTCTCCCCCTCATGGAGCCAACCAAAAGCTCATCAACGTCGGGATGATTGGCGAGATCGAACCACGAGCCTCCGTCGTGCGGGATCGCCTCCATACGGCGGCGGACGATGTCCGAGGCGAAGCCCGGCGAAACGTGCATCGGATCATTTTTGTCACGATCCCCGGCCCTTAAGGGCGGTTCGTTCAGGCGACCGATCGCATGATGAACGGTCACGGCATCACCCGAAAGCTTCCATCCCTCCCACAGGTCTTCAAGCGTCAGTACCGGACAGATCCGAGAAGCCACGATTAACGCCCGCTCGCGAATTTGAGGAAGTCCGAATCGTGTGAGGAAGTGAGTATCTCCGCGAACGTCGTAACCAACCGCTTCGAGACGTCGAGTGAATTCGACATAGTGGTGAGGATGGTTGCCGCGAATCAACTCCCTCGCGTTCTCCATGAGAACGAACTCAGGTCGAAGGGCTTCGATAAAATCGGCGCATTTCAACGCGAGAGAGTTTTTCGGGGAATCAACCGAATGGTTCTCTGGTTTGGTACGGGAAAAATCCGTGCAGGGAGGACAACAGAGAAAGACGGTCAACTCCCCTGGCTTCAAGCCCGGCTTGTAATGAGACGAAACGTCTTCGAGAAACTCTTCCGGCTGAAGCTTGGCGATATCCCGATCGAAGGGTCCAATGCCTATATTGGATTTGTAGGTCTCATTGCACGATAGCTTTCCGAACCCTGCCCCGGGCTTGGCGAATTCGGCGTCCACCGCGGCGATCAGTTTGAAGGGTTCACGACGGGAGAATCCGTAGCTCATCCCTCCGCATCCTGAGAAAAAATCAACGACCGTCCAGGGCCCGGAAGCTGATTTCCGGCTGCTGTTCAAGTCAAGGATTCGCGAAGCGTTCGGGTCAACTGCTCGGTATTTGCCGTTTCGCATTCCCACAGGATCAACACCTTCCAGCCCAGTTCACGGAGACGCGAAACCGTCAACGCGTCTCTTCGTCGATTTCCGGCCACTTTCTCCAGCCAGAATTCGGTGTTCGATTTCGGAATTCGCGTCCCCCTGTCACAACACTCGCAACCATGCCAGAAGCACCCATGCACGAAAATGACCGTCCGCCACTTCGGAAGCACAATATCCGGCTTGCCCGGCAAATCCCTCCGGTGGAGCCTGAAGCGGAATCCTAAACGGTGGAGAAGGCGCCGGACGATTAGCTCGGGCCGGGTGTTCTTCACGCCGATGCGTGACATCAGCTCGGATCGCTTCTCAGGACTGAGTCGGTCCATGGCACTTTTTGTTCACATGTGGACAAACTAGCATTATGTGAACTGGAAGTCAATCTTCCAGGTCTGTTTTCAAAAAAATATCCGGTGCTCGTTCTGGTTTCGGCGAGTCACCGAAGACGTAAAATCCGAATCGACGCCGGGATTTCCCTTGGGCGAAGCGGACCAGATGCCGTTTTCAAGGGAATCGGAGAGGAACTTATGGGCCGCTCATCGTACCAATGTTTGCCAGGTCGAGTTTCGTTGCCGGCGAACATCACCAGGTTTCGGGTAGCTCGCTCAGATATTTCTGAAGCCGGGCCCTGGCCTCGTCAATGGTCATGGGACCGGGATCAATGTCCGATTCATGAGCCCAAAAGTTACGGACCCTGCGAACTGCTTGCGCATCTTCGCGGATGCTTGGGTCAATCCCGTGCTCGCGTTTGCCGCCGATCTGGTCGATCATTGTGGCCGCGTCAGTCTCATGCTTCGGGTTCTTGTGTTGCGACCGATCGAATGAGCGGAGCGCCGCCTCGAACGCCGCGAAAAGACGGACGATGTAAGTCCCTTCCAGGTTCTTGTGCGCGTTACGAAGGTGCTTCCTCACTGGGGAATTCTTCTCAAGGAGATCCGGCTTCGCATCAACCGATTCCTTGAACCGGCGGACAGCTTCCTGCGCGGACCCGTACTCGCCCCAGACCCCCTGGAGATGCTCGTGCCAGTCAAACCGACGGTATAGCATGTTCGGCGATCGAGTTGAGGACCTGGTTGATTGACCCGTCGGTTACGGGAAGTGGCTGGGCTTCGACCACGGAGTGAGTCTCCAACGGGACTGGAGGAACGTCGTAGTGGATCATCCACTGCCCATTCTCGAAGTAGATACTCGCCTCCGGGTCGTATGCCGGCATCAAATAGATGTCTGCAACCCCCTCCGCACCCGGTACGTCATAGCCGATCGGGTCCAAGAGGAGCTTGATCGGGCCTTTCTGGAGGAACAGGGCCGGGATTTCGCGAATTTGACGGGCGTCGTCCCGGAACTTTTTCGGGTATCGGCGAATGGCCCATTCAGTCTGATCGATTCCCCTCTCGAACTGACTGATGAGGTCCTCAATGCGGCTCTTGAATTCCTCGAGTTGGTCTGCCATTGTCCCCTCCTGTTTGTACGTGGCTCGGCCAATCATTGTCGTCGAGAGCAGGGCCGCGAATCAAAGTTAAGTGGGGTGATCGGGATTCACAAATTCACTGGAAACTTGTGAGCGTCCCCGATCAACCCACGATCCTGCTCCGCCCTTGGTCCGAGCTTACGAGAAGAACGTCAGCGCTGATTACGGCGAGCGCTTCGGCCAAGATCCCCAGGCCGATTTGAACCTGGGATTTCGTGAGGCACAAGGGGGGGCAGAACCGCACGGTGCTCGGCCCGCAGGGCAAGAGCAAGAGCCCGCGATGGAATGATTCCTGGATGATCCGGTCGCGTAAGGCGGGGTCAGGGCCGGCGGCTGAGCCGATTTCCATGCCGATCATCAGGCCGAGCCCACGGACCTCACGGATGAACGGGTGCGTCTCAGCCAGGGCGCGCAGGCCGTCGCGCAGCTCGACGCCGCGTCGCTCCGCGTTTTCTCGGTATTTCCCTTCGACCAGCCGCAAGGTCGCCAGGGCCGCGGCGCAGGCGACGGGGTTGCCGCCGAAGGTACTGGCGTGGCTGCCAGGGGGCCAGTCCATCACGTCGGCTCGGGTGACGATCGCCCCCAAGGGGAGGCCGTTGGCGATCCCCTTGGCCATGCAGACGATGTCGCCGGCCACGCCCCAGTGCTCCGAAGCGAACATCCGACCAGTCCGGCCGACGCCCGTCTGGATCTCGTCGAACACCAAGAGGATGCCGTGCTGGTCGCAGAGCGTCCGCAAGCCCGGCAGGAAGTCGGCCGGAGGCACGATGTATCCACCTTCCCCCTGGATCGGTTCGACGAAGATCGCGGCCAACTCGTCGGGTGGGCAGGTCGTCTGGAGCAAGGCGCGCACGCTGTCCAGGTCACCGTAACGGGCGTGATGGATCTCTGGAACCAACGGAGTGAACCCTCGACGATGCACAGGCTTTGAGGCGCTCAGGGCCATCGCGCCATAGGTTCGGCCGTGGAAGGCCTTCAGGAATGCCAACGCACGCGGCCTGCCGGTATGGTGGCGGGCCAGCTTGAGCGCCGCTTCGATCGCCTCGGCCCCGCTATTGGTGAAAAAGACCCGCTTGGGCTCGGGGCCCGGGGCCAACTTCGCCAGACGCTCGGCCAGGCGAACCTGCGGCGTATAATAGAAGTCAGTCCCCGACATATGAACCAGGCGGCCCGCTTGGCGACGGATCGCCGCCACAACCTTGGGGTGGCAGTGACCGGCGGCCGTCACGGCGATCCCTGCCGTGAAGTCAAGAAAGCGGTTGCCGTCCAGGTCTTCCACCATCGCCATCCGGGCGCGCCGGACGACCAAAGGGTACGCCCTGGTGTACGACGGCGACATCACCTTGGCGTCACGCTCCAGCCACTCCAGCGCGCGCGGGCCGGGTATCGAGGTCAGAATCGAGGGTTCGGAACGGTGCAGGGCGATCATCTTGGATGTCCTTCCTGAGTTGTCCCCCTCGGCGGCATGTTTTTGATCGGCTCGCCGGTCTCGCGTGAAGGCCCTTCCAACGTTGACAAACGAATCCTGTCCGAGACGGAGACTCCCTGAATTGATGGGCCTACCCTCTATTGTAGCCAGGCTGTCTCGCGGATCAAATCGATTAGAAGGCAATAACAAGACCATTTGATCAGAGCGATTAAATTGGCGCGGCGGTTATGGGCGCGGTTGGGCTAGGCTTGGCTGAGGATCGAGTTTTGGTCCGTTGTTTGCGTGGTCTACGCCTTCACGTGTCGGATCAAGACTGTAAAACCACTGACGAAGACTAACAGAAGGGACCCTACCATGACTCGCGCCATGACCTCCAGTTCAGGCGTCGCCCCCCATGAGCACTCTGAGGGGACGATTACCAAGACGATTGAGCACTACACCAGCATGGTTCCCTCCGGCACCTACCTGGGCCTGGCCGTCGGTGCGATCGGCTTATCGGCCATGATGCACATGGCCGGCAAGAAGGAAAACGCCCAGTTCGTTGGCCACTGGGTTCCGACCATCCTCCTGCTGGGCCTGTATAACAAGATGGTGAAGCTCCACGGCTCGGACTGAACCCAAGCCACTCAAGTTCACTTCGACCACTGCGAGGGAGGAAAATGGAGTTTCCTCTCTCCGAACCAAGGCGGCGTCTCGATTCCGCATTGAGGAATCGGGAATCACGAGACAGATCGCCAGCGCCAGAAATTTTTTAGAAAAGAATGAGAAGCCCTCCGGGCCTCCGCGATGGTGTAGGGAAAACAGCGCAATAGATCGGCGGGCAACCATCGTCAGTGGTTGTCGGCCGCGTCCTGGCGAGTTCAACCC
>JBDTIR010000830.1:0-14469 GCA_039936275.1 Isosphaeraceae bacterium
GATGCCCGTGGCCGAGGTCGAGCGCTGGCTCTCTCCGAACCTGGGCTATGAACCGTGAAATTCTTGTAGCTCTCATGAGATATGACGACTTATCGCGTTCGTCTGCCGCTTGACCGTCTCATTCGGCGGAGGGATAATTCTGTTGATGAGGTATTCGGTTCAAGGCGCTGTCGGTAATGGAGGCGAAATCAATGAGCCAGATCTTTGTGGATGGGTCGATGCTGGCCAAGTTCGCCAGCCAGACGGGCGAGGTGCAGGTTTGCGACGGTTCGGGCCGCGTCCTGGGCGTGTTCGTGCCGGCCTCCGAGGCGGATCGCGAACTTCGCGAACTGTACGAGGACGCCAGGACGCGGATCACCGATGAGGAACTGGAGCGGGCCAGGCAGCAGCCGGGCGGGTATACCACGGCTGAAGTCCTCGAATACTTGAGGACCCTTTGATGTACAAGGTCCAGTGGAAGCTCCTGGCCAGGGACCGCCTCGCGGACGTTTGGCTTCAGGCCGACGACCGCGCGGAGGTCACGGCGGCGGTTCATGAGATTGACCGGGCCCTGGCCGCGAACCCCACCGTGCTGGGCGAGTCGCGCGAGGGGGCGACCCGGATCATGTTCGAGGGGACGCTCGGCGTGACCTTCGAAGCTCTTGAAGACCAGGGGGTCGTCGTCGTGCTCACCGTCTGGCAGGTCCGTCGCCGGCATTAAGGAACCAAAGGTCGGGGGCTGTTCATCCGGACAACGGCCCCGGATTTGCGTTTGACTTCTGGGAATGCCGACCCAGAATAACCACAGAGCGACACATCGATCGGCCGCAAGAGGAGTTCCAGCTCATGACACCGCTTCATTGTTCCGCAGCCGCGCTGGTCTTCGCGGCCTTGCTCGCCACACCCACGTTCGCACAGACCCTGCCAACTCTTCCCGCCCCTTCGACTTACGACACCCGCGCCGAAGTTCGCGCCCCCCAGGCCAGGACCACCGCGCCCGGGGAACGGAGCGTGCTGCGGTCGGCCAGGAATTACCGCCATGAGACCTACGGCTGGCGCAATCCGGGCGGGGTCGGGCGATCGCCGGAGTATTACCCGCCGGGCGACCAGTTCCAGAATAGCGAGGCGGGGGGGGCGGTTCCTCCGTCCACCTTCAACCAGCAGACCAACGCGATTTCCAGGAGCGCCCAGCTTCAAGCCCTTCAGGTTGGCAATCAGCGGGCCGCAACCTTGCAGAACCACATCGACCGTTACGGCCGTCCGCTCGGTTTTGGGTTCGGCTACGGGCTTGGCGGCGGTGGCGGCCTGTTCTATTAACCTCCTGATTGGTTTCGACACACAACCATACACCGAGGAGACATCGTCGTCTCCTCGGGTTTCGGTGATGGATGGGTCGTTGGTCCGGTTTCACGAATCAGTCTTCCTCGTTCCCGGCGCGAGACCTGGCCCACTTGTCGGCGACCTGTTGCTGGACGTTGGGCGGGACGGGTTCGTAGGCTTTAAACTCCAGGGTATACGACCCTTGGCCGCCGGTCATGCTCTTCAGGTCGGTGGCGTAGCGGAGGACCTCGCTCAAGGGGACCGACGCCCGGATCGACTGCATGCCGCCTGGCAGCATGTCCATGCCGGTGATATGACCGCGACGGGTCGAGAGGTCGGCCGAGATGTCGCCGAACTTCTCCCCGGGAACGACGACTTCCATGTCCACGATCGGTTCGAGCAAGGCGGGCCTGGCCGTCTCGAACGCTCTGCGGAAAGCAGTGGCGCCCGCAGTCCTGAAGGCGTGCTCCGAGCTATCGACCGGGTGGTCCTTGCCGAAGAAGACCTCAACCTCGACGTCGACCACCGGGTTGCCCGAGATCACCCCTTTCTCAAGCTGTTCGCGCACCCCTTTCTCGACAGCGGGGATGAACTGGTTGGGGATGGCCCCCCCTTTGACCGCGTTGACGAAGTGGAACCCCTCTCCTCGATCCCGAGAGCGGACCCGCAGATGGACCTCAGCGAACTGGCCACGGCCGCCGGTCTGTTTCTTGTGCCTGTGGCTGGCCTCGGACTCGCCGCTGATCGTCTCCAGGTAGGGGACGTGCGGCACATGAGTATTGATGTCAAGCTTGTAACGGGTCTTGAGCCGGTTCTGGATCACGTCCAGATGCAGGTCGCTCATCCCCTGGATGACCAGTTCGTGGGTCTGGGAGTCGCGTCGGTAGGTGAAGGTGGGGTCTTCGTCGGCGATCTTGGCCAGCCCTGCGGAGATCTTGGGCTCGTCCTCGCGGGTCTTGGGCTCGACGGCGCGAGGGACCATCGGGGTGGGGAACTTGATCGGCGTCAGGGTCAGGTCTTTGGCCGAACCGTTGCCGGCGGTGGTGAGGGTGTCGTTGACGTGGAGGTCGTCATTCTTGGCCAAGACGACGATGTCCCCGGCGATGGCCTCGGCCACTTCCTCTTGCTGCTTCCCCTGGAGCACGTAAAGATGGCCTGCCTTGCTGGTTTTGCCGGTGCGGTGGTTGAGCAACGAGGAGTCCGGCCCGATCCTGCCTGAGAGAATACGCAGGTAACTCAATTTACCCATGAACAGATCATTCGTCGTCTTGAAGACCTGGGCGACCAGCTCTCCTTCCTCAAGGGGCTCGACCTCGACGTCCCCTTGGTCTTTGCCGCGCGAGGCGTGGCGGTGGACGGCCCCCGGGTTCAGGCCGCAGGTCGCGATCAGGTCAAGCAGTTCGCCGGTGCCGACGTCCTTGCGGGTTGAGAGGCAGACGACGGGCACGAGTTGCCCCCGGGCGATCGCCGTGCAGGCGGCCTGGCGGAGTTCGTCGACGGGGATCGATTCCCCCTCCAGGTAGCGGTCCATCAAGTCTTCGTCGGTCTCGACGATCTGTTCGACGACCATCTGGTAGGCTTCGCTCGGGTGCATCGGGCAGTCGGCTGGCGGATCATCGGGCGGGTTCAAGACGTCCACGATCCCGGAGAAGGTCGCCCCCTGGCCGATCGGCAGGTTGAAGGGCACGCAGGCGGGGCCGAAGGTCTCGCGAATCAAGCTCAGGTCGCGGACGTAGTCCACGTTGTCGGCGTCCATCTTGGTGATGGCGATGAACCGGCCCAGGCCGAGCTTGCCGGCTTCCTGGAACACGCGGCGGCTGTTGACCTCGATCCCGGAAGGCCCGGAGATGGCGATGATCACGTTCTCGACGGCGGCCAGGGCCGCCAAGGCGTTGCCGATGAAGTCCGGATAGCCTGGCGAGTCGATCAGGTGGATCTGCTTGTCTTTCCAGGCGAAGTGGGAGAGATGGCAGTCAATCGTGAAGTGCCTACGTTTTTCCTCGTCGTCGACGTCAAGCATGCTGGTGCCGTCGTCAGGCGAACCTCGGCGCCCGGTGGCGCCCGCGGCGAAGAGGAGGGCGTCGGCAAGACTGGTTTTGCCCGACGCCCCATGTCCAGCAAGGGCAATGTTGCGGATGTCACCAATGTGATAGGTCGTGGTCATGATGCCTCACCCCTTTCGGGATTGTGGTGTCGCCACATGTTGCCGGCGAACCGAGACACCCTTAAAGAGAGTTGAGGAACGAGCCGACAAAGGGCCCGCTAGGGTGTCAAAGGTCGGTCGCCAGCCCGTTCCCGGGCTTCGCTGAGCCGGAAACGCCCCTCATACAGGGCCCGCCCGACGATGCATCCTGCGATTGGAAGCTGCGCCAGTTGGGCCAGGTCATCCAACGAACCAACGCCCCCGGACGCGATGACCGGGGCCCGCAACCGCCTTGCCAGGGCCTCGGTGGTCGAAAGGTTCGGCCCCTGAAGCATCCCGTCACAGGCGATGTCGGTATAAACAACTGCGGCGAGCGGCAATGCGTCGAACTGCTCGGCCAAGGTGACTGCCTCAACCGAGGAGACGTCAAGCCAACCCTCCGTTGCCACCTGGCCGTCCTTGGCGTCGAGCCCCAGAACGATCCGGCCAGGGTAGCGTTCGACCAGCTTCCGGAACCAAGGGGGGTCCTTCAGCGCCTGGGTGCCGATGATCACCCGGTCAAGCCCGGCGGCCAGCCAGATTTCGACCGTCTCATCGTCACGAACGCCGCCGCCCAACTGGCAAGGGACATCGACCCTGGCCAGGATCTCTCGAACCGAATCCACGTTTACCGGCCGACCCAGCTTGGCCCCGTCCAAGTCAACGAGGTGAATCCGGGCCGCCCCTTCGCTTTGCCAGTGCGCAGCCATCGCCGCGGGGTTGTCGCCAAAGATGGTCTCTCGGTCATAGTCACCTTGCTGGAGCCGGACACAGCGCCCGCCTCTCAGGTCGATGGCCGGGATGATTTGCATTGGGAGTCCTCAACCCGGTCGCCGATCAACAATAACTCTTCTCTTCCTAATGGACTCTAGCCGCAGTTCGAGGCCGGTGCAAGCACCTTGTCCACCCTGTCAAGAGGATTGCAACGTCCATGAAGGGCGACCGTCTCGGCCGTAACGAACCAATCCGGAGCGGCCGGGGTCCGCCCTATACCTCGACATCCTGGCCTGTGTAGGGCGTCCGTCCCGGACGCATCGGGTCTTGGCCATGCGATCGGGCCGGCCGTCCTCCAGGGACAGGTTCAGAGCCCGGCGAAGTTGGCGTACATGGCCAGGCCGATCCGCTGGCTCTTCTCGGGATGGAACTGGCAGGCCGTCAGGTTGTCTCGCCAGACGACCGCCGTGAACGGGTGGGGGTAGTCGGCTTCAGCCGCGACATCCATCGGATCAGTCGGCACGGCGTGGTACGAATGGACGAAGTAGACCGAAGGCTCAGGTGGCAGACCATCGAAGATCGGCGCCGGGCACCGAATCCGCAGGGTGTTCCAGCCCATGTGCGGCACCTTCAAGCCAGGCGAGGGCGCAAACCGGACCACCCGCCCGGGGATCAGGCCAAGCCCCTCGTGCCGGCCGTCCTCCTCACTAACGTCGAAGAGGAGTTGAAGCCCCAGGCAGACGCCAAGGCAAGGGGTCCCAGCGGCCACGGCGTCGCGGAAGGCGTCAGCCAGGCCGGTTCGACGCAACTCGGCGATGGCGTCAGCGAAGGCCCCCACGCCAGGCAAAATCACCTTGTCGGCCTTGCGAACCCGGTCAGGATCGCCGGTCACCTCGGCACGGCTACCGACGGCCTCCAGAGCCTTCTGCACACTACGCAGGTTGCCCATACCGTAGTCAATGATGGCAATCATGTCGAACTCGACGCCCCTTCGGAATGACCGTCCCAAAGGGTCCCATCGTAACAACCCACGCCTCATTCGCCAATCGCAAGCGAATTCACATTAATTCATATCAAAGAACAAATCCGGCTATTACCGTGCGTCCGACGACCGGGGTCGGCCTCTGGCCATGGGCAGCCAGGGGGAGTCGTCGCCTCGACGGGCCTGGGGATCATTGTCAAAGGGTTCAAACCCGTCGTAACGGTCCTGGTCGGGGTCGGGGATGGTCTGGACGCCTGGAATTTGGGTCACGGGAGATTTGCGCGACCGGCGCTGGGAGCGACCGGCGGGGGCGACGTGGGGGGACGGGTCAAGATCAGGGCGGGCGACCGTGATGTCTCCCCCTTGGCCTCGGATCAGGTTGCGGGCGTTGTCGAGCCTGGTAATCAGGTCGTCGTTGGTGGTCTCGGCCTGCACAAGCTGGTCCTGAACCCTGCGGTTCTCGGCCTGCAATTCGTTCCGCTCGCGCTGAAGACGGTCCTTCTCGCTTTCAAGCTGGGCCACGTTGGCCTTGAGCGAGCCAATGGTCGTGTACCTTGACGTCAAGGGGCCTTGGGCGCACCCCAGGGTCATGGTCAAGGCCGCCAGGGCGACGACGCGGCCTTTGCCTGCGCGGCGTCGCGGGATGTGTGGGGCGCGGTGGTCCATGCCTTCAGTTTACCCCTTCGACCACGGCGCGTCGGAAAATCCCTCGGTGGTCTTGGCGGCATAATCGCTTGGCGGGCGCTCCTCCGGCAAACTCGACGCATCCGGTTCGTCCAGAAGTCGAGCCGTCGCCGCCCCCTTGTAATGCCGCAAAGCCAACACGACTGTTCCAACCAGAAAGGTCAAGACCGAGCCGGCCAAGGCACCCAAGAGCACAACCACCCCGGCCGTGCTGGAAATCTGCCCCAGACTGAACGGAAAGTAGACCGTCACCGGATCGCTGTTGATGAACACGAACCCCAGTAACAGACCCAGGACCACCGCCGCCGCGACCATCCAGCGGTAGATCCAGAAGTTGCGGATCAATGACGGCCGTCGCCGCTTGTAAGGAGTGCTCATGTTACTACCTCTTCAATCAAAGATCGCCTGTCACGAGGAACCGGGCCAGATCGCCGAGCGTCGAGAACAAGGAGGCGGCCCATCCCGACCAGAGTTTCGGCCAGGCCAGGATCAAGACCAACGCGGCCATGGCCAGATACGGCCCGAGCGGCATCTCGTGATCGGCCGCGCGGGTCGACCGCCCCGTGATCCGTTTCCAGAGGTTTGGAACCAGCTTCGAGAGCGCATGCGCCAGGCCAAGGAACGCTGCGATGAAGAAGCTCAAGACCGCCGCCTGCCAGCCCAGAAACGAGCCGATCATGGCCATGAGGGTGACATCACCGAAGCCCATCGCCTCCCGTCGAAAGATCGGCGAGAAAACCGTCCGGACGAACCAGACCAGGCCGCCGCCGATCAAGAGCCCTTCGACCCCGACGACCAGGCCGCCCCAGACTGGCCGCAACGGCAGCACCGCGATGTGCCAGCCGATCACGGCGGCAACGACCGGCAGGCCGAACGTCTCCTCAGGGGCGAGAATCGGTTCCCTGACGCTCGGTTTCGAGGCTGGTCCCGACGTTGGCTCTCGATGGAAAACCGTTTCACGCAGGAACCTGGCCAGGAGCCGGACCAGGCCACCCGCCAGAAAACCGAGGCCCGCGCCGACCACCCCTGGCTGGAAGGCCCCCCAGGTGGTCGCGGCGTCCGAAGGGATCGGGCGGACCTCCGGGAAGGCCGCGCCCAGGGCAAGGCCGAGGACCATGCCGGTCCTTGTGATCGAATCGGGGATGACCTGATAATCGTAATCCGTGAACGTCGCCGCGACCAAGAGGGCGACAAGGACTAGATGATAGCCGAGCTGTGCGAACGAGACCCCGGCGAACAGGACCTGGTCTCCGAAACCAACGTCAGTCACATAAGCACCGACGAACAAGACGCCCACCAACGCTTCGACCAGGGCGTATCTCGGCGAGATCGGCAAGGCGCAGTTGCGGCAGGCCCCCCGCAAGAGCAGCCAGCTCAGGATCGGGACGTTGTCGCGAGGAGCGATCGCTTCCAGGCACTTCGGACAGCGTGACTCGGGCCAGATGACGCTTTTCTGCCAAGGGAGTCGATAGATGCACACATTCAAGAAACTGCCGACCACCGCGCCCAGCACGAAGAACCAGACCACGCAGATGATGTGAAACCCGGCGATCGGGCTCATGACCTGCCTCCTTCGCCCGGTTGTCGGTCGCCAATCCGGGCGATGATCAGGTCAGCCACCCGCCTGGGACTGTGGCCTTTGGTGTCGATCACCAAGTCGGCGACCTCTTGATAGAGCGGGGTCCGGGCGTTGAGCACGTCGGCGATCTCGGCCAAGGTCCCCGCGGCGGTCAAGGCAGGGCGGGACGCCCGGTCTCCTTGAAGCCGCCTGGCCAGGGTCTCGACCGGCGCGGTCAACCAGACCACGGGGCCGAGCCGTTTCAGGGCCGCCCGGTTCGTTTCGCGCAGGATCGCCCCGCCGCCGGTCGCCAGGACCAGCCCCGGGCGGGTGGATAAGTCTTGCAAGACCGCTTCCTCAAGGTCTCGAAAGCTCGGCTCTCCGTGTTCGGCGAAGATGGTCGCGATCGATCGACCGGCGCGGCGCTCAAGCTCGTGATCGGCGTCGGCGAACTCCAGGCCCAGGCGAGCCGCCACCAACCGCCCGACGGTCGTTTTGCCGGTCCCTCGATAACCCACCAGGGAAAGTCCAGTCAACGGATATTCAATCATCAATTTTATTGGACGTGTCAAACACGCCGATTCTCGTTTCAATCCCGGGATTACGGCGTGCTTCACACACCCGACGAATCCTCACGAAGCGGGCTGAGCTTGCGGCGGACAACCTCGCGCATCAGGTCAACCGGGGCGGTCTGGCCGGTATAATATTCGAACTGAAGCGCGGCTTGACGGACGAACATATCAACCCCGGTAATCGTGTGACACTCACGTTCGCGGGCGAGCTTGAGGAACATGGTGTTTTCGGGGTGATAGACGGTGTCAAAAACGATGGTGCCGGGGCGGAAGCCGGCCGGAGGCATGGGGGTTTCGTCGACCTCCGGATGCATGCCGACGGGGGTACAGTTCACCAGGACGTCAACGCGGTTGGTGGCGCGCATCGACCAGCTCAGGCTCCGGCAGCCGACGGCCTCGGCCAGGCGGTTGGCGTTTTCCTCGGTGCGCGAACAGATCGAGACGGCCGCGCCTCGTCGGGCCAGGCCGAAGGCGAACGAGCGAGCCACGCCGCCGGCGCCGAGGATCAGGGCTTGCTTGTTGAGCAAGGGGCTGGCGTCGTCTGGCCCTGCGCCGCCCATCGCCTCTTCGAGCGATTCCATCGCCGCTCGATAGTCTGTGTTGTGGCCGACTCTGGTTTTACCGTCGGGTTCGACGACGACCGTGTTGCACGCCCCGGTGCGGTCCACGCTCTTATCGATCCGGGTCAATAACGGCACGATCGCTTCTTTGTGGGGAATCGTGACGCTGAACCCCTTCAGGCCGATCCAGCTCAGGGCGTCGAGCGACTCTTTCAAGCGACCGTTGGGAATATGAAACGGCAGCAAGACCTTGTTCAGGCCCAGGTGACGAAACGCGGCGTTGTGGATCGCCGGGCTGAGGCTGTGGCCGATCGGGTCGCCGATGACGCCGTAAACCTCGGTCTGGGCGTCAATCTGGTCGTGGAAGTAATCGTTGTTCAGGTCGAGGAACCTGGGCATCCCTGGAGCGAAGGTCCGGTCTGGGTTGAAGCCGGAATAGGTGAACGGAGCGCCGTATTTAGCGCCGAGGACGCGGGTGAAAAAACCCATCTCGCCCATCGCGATTCCGACGGTGGAAGTCGGGGCTCTGGCGACGAATTCGAGCATTCGCACGGCGTCGCTCGGCGATCTGGCGAGCGTCGCGACCTTGACGACGTCGGGGTCGTGCTCGCGCATCTCTTTGCCCAGATCGTCGAGTTTCTCGGGCGTCTTCTTGAAGTCGTGGACGCTGATGATTCGTTTGGTCGGGCCGTATCGGCGGATTTCCTTGGCGATGTCGGCTTCCAGGTCGACGTAATCGACCCCGGCGACGATCGCCTCCCGCAAAAGCCGCAGGCGTTTCTCCTCGTCGCCTCGCCAGAGGCCGCCATCAGCACCCCGGCGAACGGTGAAGATAATCGGGGTGAACCGCTCGGCGAGTAGACGTTTCAGGCTTGGCTCGCGGCGCAGGCAGTCAATGCGCAGCTCGACCAGCTCGGTGCCGGCCTCGGCCGCCGCCTTCCATTCCGCCAGCAAGGCTGAGTGCCTGCCTCGGCCGAGAGTCACGCAAATCATGATCGTTGAACCCTTCGTGCTTTGTTCCAGTGTCCTTTGTCCCTTGTACGACGGGTGTTGTCAATCGGCATTGAGCCGCGCAACTGATCGAGTGGGACAACAAGACAACTGGTCTCTTCGACAAACTGGCGACGTGATTTCAATGGAAGGGCGGCGTCGTTCCCTCAATGACGTGCATCCATCAATTCCGAGAGGACCGAACCAGCCGTCCGAAGTTCGTCTCGATCTTGAGTGATTCTAGGAATGGGGAGTTCCCGCCGGTTGCAAAGGGGCGGGCGGAAGCAGCCGCATTCCCAGGGCAATCGGCTCGGGGTGCCCCTGGCCCACGCGGTCGAGTTCCCAGACTTCGATCCAGCGCCGCCAGGGGATCAAGACGAGGCGGAACATCAGGCGGGCGCGGTCGAGCGTCGGCAACGGGGACGTGGTCGAGCTTGGGCCTTGGGGGACGATCAAGGGGCCGTCACGCAAGGGGTAGACAGCCTGGGTCTCATAGCTCGGGTCTGGCCAGACGATAAGTCCTTCGGGGGCGATGTCATAAGCGGGCGGGTCGGGCTCGAAGCTGGCGGCGACCTGCTCGCGAACCAGGTCGACGCCGGCCATCTTGTACAGGCCGGCGAGCGCCGAGGCCAGGGTTCGCCGACCGTTGAGGTCGAGCCGGTCGATCCAGCCAACCTGATCGATCCCGGCGACCAGCCAGCCGGATTGCTCCTCGAACCCGATCCAGGCGGGAATCTCTGGATAGCCAGGGTCGCGCAGTTCGATCCGGATGCGGTTCGAGCCGATCTCGACCTCGCCGGCCTCGACCTGCGCCGAACCGAGCGAAGCCCCTTCATGCAGCAAGGCGATGAACTCGCGTTCCACGAAGTGGAGAATCGCCTCGGCGGTGTGGTCCAACGACTCTCGGTAGTTGAGCACGGCTCGCCTACGTCCGGTGCGGTCGGCCTTGCGCTCGGCGCGCCGCAACCGGGTAAAGAGTTTGGGCAGGGTTCCGGAGTGGAACCTCGGTCGCAAGAGCCTCGCCAGGGTTTCGCCGTGGTGGCCGATGGCGACGGGTTTCAGAGTGGTGGAACGGTTGGCCTCATAGAGCCGCCAGTTCTCCTTGAGTTCCCAAACCAGGAATCCGAAGATCCCTGGAATCGCCGCCAAGACCGAGAACGCGAGGGTTCCGGCCTGCGCCCTGCCGTAGCCTTGCGCCACCAGAAGATGTTGCACGCTAGGCAACTGGGTCATCAAGACCTTGTGCGAGACCGTGACGACCGGGAAGTGCTTGATGGGGTTGATCTGCGGCTCAATCAGCAGGTTGACGCAGAACCGGACCACGTAGGCGACAAAGAACCAGACGACCCCCAGCAGGGCCTTCGCCACCAATGCCAGGCGTCCCTGCCCCCCTCGGAACCGCAGCCATTCGTCCACGGTATAGAGCACGCGGTCGATCGCTTCGAGCAAGCGATCAAACACGTCCATGATGAAGCGGTAAAGCGCCGGCAAGATGCCGATCCGCACGCGATGCACGACCCACGAGGCGCCGTCGGCCGCCGATTCGCCCAGGTCTCGGCCAAACCGGGAGTTGAGCAAGAGGCTCAAGGTCAAGAAGACCGTAACGGTCGCCGGCAGGTCGAACGATCCTTCACGGAACCGCCTGGGCATCAAGATCCAGGTCAACGCGGTGATCAACCCGGGCGCCAGCAGGCTGCGCGACAGGACCGCGAACGTCCTGCTGCTCAGAATGGCGCGGATCCATGGGCGGCCCAGGAGCCAGACCGGCGTGTCGTAAACCAAGGACCGCAACGCCTGGAAAAGCAAGCGCATGGCCGTCAAGAATTCACGGCGGAACCCCTGGAAGTGGATCAGGGCCAGCAAGAGCAAACCGACTGCCGCGAACGACATCGGATTCATCAGCTCGACCTCGGCGCCGATGATCAAGGGGGCGATGAGGTGGACCAGATGCTGAACGCCTTCAAGGGTCACGAACGCGCCGCCGAACGGCAAGACGAGGTAGAGGGTCAGGAACCGGCCGATCGGCGTGCCGAAGGCCAGGGCGCTGAGCCTCTGGAGCCATCGGAGATAGACCTCGCCCCGGTGGTAGACGCCGTCGAGCCCAACGGCCAGGGCCTGGTCGGCCTGAAGCAAGCGGTTGCCGCGCAGGAACTCGACGGGGCCGGCCAGGTCGGGCAGCTTGAGGTTGTTTCTGGAGACCGCGTCGCGCAGGTCGCCCATCGTCAGATAGCCGGTTCGGACGACCCGGTCGAGCAGTTCCTCGACCAGCTTGCGGCGCGCCACGCGCTCAGGGAGGTTGCGCGGAACCATGCCATTGGATTCCAGGGCGTCAGTGATCGTCGGCCGGAACTGGTCGCGGAGGCGTCGCTCGGCGGCGTGCAGGGCCTCGCGCAGCAAGGGGTCCAGGCGGTATCGGGCCTGGTCCGACAGCCTTGAGCGCGACAGCCGACGGATCGCCGACCGCAAGTGCTTGCAGATCAAGACCTCACGCAGGTCGGGCAACGGGCGGCGCACCGGCCGCTTGCCGAACGAGAGAACCCACTCGACCAGATCGACCTTGGAGACTTCGCGCTCGTGGTCCAGGCAGACGTTTTGCAGGTCGTAGAGCAGGCGGGCCTCGACTGCGACGATCCCTCTGGCCGCCCTGGGCAAGAGCGGAGGCAGAGCCCTTCGCCAGGCCCGAACGCCGTCTTGATCGAGCCCCAGGGCCTTGCCCAGCCGTTCGGCCAGGCGGTCGAGTTCGCGTCTCGCGCCGTCTCGGGTCCGGCCGATCGATCCGGCAGGGGCCACTCGGGACGCCCTGGCTCGCTCGATCGCCGCGCGGACGGAGTTGCCCCGGGCGCTGCCCCGATCGGCCCTGAGCATCAAGCGACTCGCCCGGGTTTCGGACGGCCGCCGAGCATTCGGGGGCGGTTCTTCGTCTTCGGGAGAAGGCCCGGGATCGTCGCACTCCGTCTCCTTGGGGGCGATCACCCGAGGCGCGCCCCGAGGGCGGGTCGCGTCGAACAATTTCTCGGCGTCCACGTCGTCAGCCAGGATGCGGTCGATCCGGCCCGGGTCTCGGATGGCCGGAAAGGTGCGCGGAATGAGATGATCGGCGAAGTATCGCAGTTCTAAATAAACAGATGTAAATTCGATATAAATGTTTAAGTCATCACGAGGTGGCAAGAGATAATCGTCCTGCCGGAGCACGCTCCTCGCCTCGTCAAACTCTGCCTGGCCAATCCGGTCGATCCGGGCGCGCAGGTCGGCGGCCTTCAGTCGTCCTTGCCGGCTTTGTTCGTCCAGAGCGACGTGAATCCTGGCGTGAAAGAGCAACCGCCAGGACTCGACCAGGGCCTCGGCGCGCGACAGATCAGCCAGTTCCTCGCGGTCGGGGCGGACCAAGAGAATAGCGACCTCAGGCGGCGGCTCGTCCGGCCTGAGCCCCAGTTCGTCCGGTTCAGCGATCTCAAGCAAGGTCGAACCGGCGATCACATAGCTCTTACGGTGCGGCACCCGGAAACCGATCCCAGTCAGGTCGCGATCACGTCGGATCACCCGGCGCAAGACGCGCGTGTTGACCATCAGGACGTTGGGATCCACGGCCCTGAGCAACCGTTCCAGGTCCTCCGGCTCGATCGCCGGCCCACGGTCATCCGCCATTGGAGAACTCGGTCCTTCGCAAAAAAGAAAAACGTCCAAAGGCCCCAAGAGGATTCCAGATTCCAGGATTCCAGATTCCAAACGTACCAGGCCCTGAGTGTAAGGCGGCCGTCGCGGCCGCAATCTTCAAACCCGAAGCGGCCGGGACGGCCGCTCTACACTCAGCCTCCCGCCAGGGTCCCTGGATGCGGATCGTCCCGGTTGGCACTATCATACAATGGCGCTCACGATCGGGAGAATCCCTCCTCTCTTTGGGAAGCCAGGGACGATGGCCGCGCCTTTGATTCCGATTGTGGCCAGAACGACCGCCCGACGACTGGAATCCCGGAATCCGCCCCGTTTTCAAAAAGGACCCAACCCTTGACGACCACGCAACGCCGCCGACCGATCCGCGTCGCCACCGTCTCGCACCGTCCAGCCGCCGGGGTGGATTCCCCGGAAGCGCTTGACCGCTTGATGACCGTCGCCGAAGCCTACATCCAGCGCGCGGCCAGGATGGGGGCCGACCTCATCGCCTTCCCTGAGTGCTACCCACAACTCGCTATCGGCCACATTTACCACAATGCCGAACCCAGCGACGGCGGCACGCTCGACCGCGTTCGCGAGGCCGCTCGCCGTCACAAAGTCCTGATCGTCTGGCCAAGGGCCGAGTACGACTCGACCCGTGGGTTACGAGACACATCGATTCTCGTTAATCGTGACGGCGAGGTCATTGGTCGCTATGACAAGATGTTTCCCACGGTTGGCGAGCTTGCCGACGGCTGCATTCCAGGAACCGAATGCCCGACCTTCGAGACTGATTTCGGCAAGGTCGGCCTCTTGATCTGTTTCGACCTGAATTTCCCGGAGGTCCACCAGGCATTGGCCAAAGGGAAACCCGACGTTGTGGTCTTCTCCTCAATGTATCGCGGCGGCCTTCAGGCGCAAGCCTTGGCGTTCGAGCTGGGGGCGTTCGTCGTCACCTCGATCACCAACGAACTGGGCCTGGTCATCGACCGCTGCGGCCGGGTGCTCAAGGAATCGACCGCCGAGGCCCTGGCCGTCGCACCGATCAACACGAACAGCGAGGCCATGCATATGGATTTCAATCAAAACCAGGTCGATAAAATGCTTGCCAGGTATGGTTCTGAGCTGACGTTCGATTACCACGCCCGCGAAGCCTTCTTCGTGATCGAATCCACCGGCGACCGCGACATCAAGGCCCTGATGACCGAGTTCGACCTCGAATCCGCCGACGCCTACTGGGCCCGTTCCCGCAAGGCCCGCACCGAGGCCCTTGCCAA
>JBDTIR010000831.1:0-2937 GCA_039936275.1 Isosphaeraceae bacterium
AGCCGGCGGCGGGATGTCGAGCGTGGGGGCGTCAGGCATCGCGGGCTCGGGAACCTCGGGGGCCGGCGGAGGAGGCGCCTCGGCTGGCGGCGCGGTCGGCGGAACCGGTGTCACCGGGGCGGCCGTATCCACCGGGACCGACTCAGTCACTGGCGGAGGAGTCGGCGGCGGCGACTGGGGATTGAACGGCCTGGCCCCCGGCGGCAGCGACCCGGGCGGCAGCGCGCCCGGCGGCAAGACTGTGCCATCGGGCAAGAAGGTACCTCCAGGCAAGGTGCCCGGCGGCAAGACCGTGCCAGGCGCCGAACCCGGGGCCATCATCGTGCCGCCAGGAATCGTCACGACCGAGCCCGAAACCATCGCGCCTGCCTGAGGCATTTCAAGGTCGATGGCACCGAGACGAACGATCAAGAGGATCGTGCCCCGACGGTCGGCTTCCAGGATCGGGTCAATGCCGGGCTCCAGGCGGGTCGAAACCAGGGTCTCGACCCCGGCGATCGCCAGCTCTTGATACTTGGGATCAGGCAAGTAGATGACCTTGGTCACGAAGTTGCCCGCCTGAACCTGATCAAAGTCTTCGTCAAGGAACTGGACCGGGATCGGGTTGTGGGTCAGAAATGCGTCGGTGGCCGGAGTCGAAGGGGCCACTTCGAGCGTGGGATATAAGACCAGGCCCGGCCGATCGGGAATCTCGTTGAGTTTGAGGCGGTAAATGAACCCCTGGTTGAAGTTATAGCGAGCCGGCACGGTCAGTTGACCAGGCAGGTAGACCCGCTCGACGCCGCCGCCAGTCGTCTGCCAGCCAATCTTCATGCCGGTCGGATCGACAAAGAAGAGCTGACTGCGGACGTTGGGGAACCGCCTGCCGGTCGTGCCGGGCATGCCCGCTCCACCCGCTCCGCCCGCTCCGCCCGCGCCACCAACATTACCAGGACAGGCCGCGCCGCCAGCGCAACCGGGGTGGCCAAATTGACAACCGCCTGGAGCGTTCATCCCTCCAGCGCCGTTCATCCCCCCAGCGCCGATCATCCCGCCTGGAGGCGGTGGACCGTGCTTCACCACATGATGACGCAGCAGTCGCTTGCCTCCCACGTCTGCCGCGCCGAATTGCCCGAACTGCGAGGTAGCGGTTGTCGCCACCAGCAGTAGCATGCCGATCATGTTCATAAATCCTCCTGCGCCCGCCCAATTCCGGGAGGACTCGCCATCCTAATGGGCCCAACACTTACCGGCCGAATCGGCCGAGGAACCGGACGCGCCTTTGTCGAAGGGTCAGAGCCCTGCCCGGGGCGGCCCGACCGCCTCCGCCCGGACTTGCGTCCCTTGACGTCTAGCGATAAGATCGGGCAATCCTTTCCAAAGCCTTGAGGAAATACGGCACATCCCCATCATGCCTGATTATCGGATCATCCCGGCCCTGGCCCTGGCCGTCGCCCTCCCGCTCGCTGTCTGGGCCCAGACTCCCACCACTCTCAGCGTCGTGGTCAAGTCTGACGATCCCCCTCCGCTTCCGACCGAGGCTGAGGAAACCATCGACAAAGCCATCAAAACCCTCCAGGGCCTCGATACGGTCTCGGCCGATCTGACCCAGACGGTCAATCTGCTCAATCAGAAGTTCCAGATCACCGGCCGCTACCTCAAAGCACCGAACTACCGATCCTTGACCACCTTGGACCTCAAAGGTCCCGCGGGCACCGCAGCCAAGCTGGCCCAGATCTCCGACGGCACAACCTTATGGGACTATTCCCTGATCCTGGATTCCCAGAGCGCCCGTAAACTCCAGCTCGCGCCTATTTTGCAGAAGCTGCAAAGCCCCGAGATTGACGACGAACTGCGCGAGCGAGTCCTCAGCGGCCTGGGTTTTGGCGGCCCAGACGCGCTTTTGGTCGGGCTCCGCAAGGCAATGAGCTTCGACCAGAAGGAGGCCGGAACGCTCGACGGCACGCCAGCAGGGAAGAAGGTCTGGATTCTCCGAGGTCGCTGGAAGGACTATGCGGCTTTGACGATCCCCGGGCAGCCCACCTTCCTGGCAACCGCCCCCTTGCCGACGTATGTGCCCAGCAACGGGGCCATCTTTCTCGGCCAGGACGACGGCTGGCCTTACCGGATCGAACTCAAGGGGCGGGTGCTTTCGGTCATGGAGCAGGCGAAGCGAGACGACCGGCCGCTCGGACCCGACGGCAAGCCGATCGGCCCCAAGGCCAAGTCGCAGCAGCAGGAAGACCCGAGCCAGATCGTCCTGGTCTATTCCGACGTCAAACTCGGCGTTAAACTGACCGAGTCGGATTTCGCCTTCCAGCCCCCTCCAGACGCGACCACTGCTGACAACACCCCGCAGATCCTCGCAGGCCTCGACGCCGCCATCATGGAACGAGTAGCCCAGAAGCGCGCCGCAGCGGCCACCAATGGAGCTGAAGCCGAGATTCCCGCGATCGCTGTTCCCCCGCCGCCCAGCGAAGGCGACGCCTTGCCCGCTCCTGACCAGTTCCGTTCCACTGCGCCCCCACCCCACTGAGGACGCCAAACAAAGCAAGTCCTCAACCGCGCAGATCTCCGTGGGCACTCGTTTGCCAGACCTGGCCCGTCGTGACGTCCAGAGCGGTCAACCAACCTCCGCCATAGCAGTAGGTGTCAATGCATTTCAGGTAGCCCAGATCGAATACCTTGCCTTGCCGCTGCGACGAGTGACCGACGACGACCGTTTTGCCCGAATGATGAGGGCCAGGCACACCCCCATGAAGCGACTCCCAGCGGATCACGAACGACGGCTGTTCGTCCATCCGGAGATTGGGAAAATAGCTCGCATGAACAAAAATGTGAGTTTTCGTTTCGTAATAATCGCGACAGGTTTCCAGAAAGGCGATGTGCTCAGGCGGGACCGCGTCAAGGTCCAGGGTGTCGCCATACGATTGGAGCGTGGCAATGCCGCCGTATTCG
>JBDTIR010000832.1:0-4380 GCA_039936275.1 Isosphaeraceae bacterium
CGCGAGTACATGAACAGCGTGCAGACGACGCTCGACCGAGCGGCGATCGTAACTGTTTTCTTGCTCCTGGGCGTGCTCTTGGCGGTCTACCGCTCGCTCTGGCTCGCGTTGGTCCCGTTGGCGACGATTGGCATCGGCCTGATTATCAGTCGAGGAGTTCTCGCCTGGATGACACTGGCGGGTTGGGAAATCTCCCCCCTGGTCGAATTATTTTTGATCGTGATCCTCTTCGGCAGCGGCACTGATTTCTGCCTGTTCCTGTCCTGGCGGTTCGGTGAGCACTGGATCTCGTCGAACCCCGGCGGGGCGATGCGGATGACCATGCGGGTGACCATCGGCCCGCTCTTGACCAGCGCCGGCACGGTGATCGTGGGCCACTGCCTGATGGGGACGACCAAGTTTAAACTCTTCTCCAGCACGGGGCCGAGCGTGGCCATTGGCCTGGCCCTGACCCTGACCGCGTGCCTGAGCCTGACCCCCGCTCTGCTGGTGCTCCTGGCTCGCTACCGCCCTCGGTCATTCGCCGGCCTGACCAGGCCGTCGTCGGGCTTCTGGGACGTCCTGGGCCATCGGGTCCTGTCCAGGCCGATCTTGACCTGGGTGGTAACAGTCAGCCTGATGAGCCCCTTGGTCGTGCTCGGTCTGCGCTCCGGGTTCACTCAAGACTTGCCCGCCGAACTGCCCAAGGCCACCCAGTCGGTGCGTAACCTGCGAGGCTTGATTACCACGAAATTCGGCCCGGGGGCCGTCGCCCCCTTGACCGTCGTGCTCGAGGCCGACATGCGGTTCTCGACCACGGCTCGCGACCTCGTTCCAGCGTCCATCCTGCGCCGCCCTCGCACGTTTCACCCCACCGCGATGTCGGGCAAGGTCGGAGCCCTCCGGTGGGCGATCCAGCCGGGGACCGTGCTCATCTTGGAGCCCAGCGGCCTGAACGAGGAGACCGTGACCGTCGTCTCGACCACGGCAAGCTCGTTCACCGCCAGGACCACCCTGGACCACGACGGCACCGTCGCGCCGTTCTTCATCCTGGGATTCAATGGTTACGACCTGCGAGGGTCGGAAGGCCTGGCCCTGATCGACGACGTCAGTCGCCTGATCGGCCACCAGCGGCGGTTGACGGAGGTCCGCTCGGCCACCCAGCCCCTGGGCAGCCCCGAACCGTTCGAACGCGCTCGTCTGGCGTCCAGGCTCGAAGAGGTCAACGTCGGATTCACCAAGATCGCCGAGGGGGCCGAGCAACTGGGCCACGGGCTTACGGTCGGCGCGGCGAAGCTGCGGACGGTCATCCAGGTCGAAGAAATGACCGGGATCTCCCTGACCGGCGGCAGCACCCCGCCCTCCGACGATCCGAACCGCGAAGGCGTGCTTTCCGGTTTGAAACAGGCGACCACCGGCCTCTTCGGCGGCCTGGTCGGGAGCACATCCAAACCGCCCGCCGCGCCTCCCAAGCCCACGCCCAAGGACGCCGACAACGACAAGGTGAAAGACCCCCGCGAAGCGATGATCCAGGAACTGACCCGCGCCGCCGAAGGCGCCGGGCAGATCGTCGAAGGGGCCCGCCGCGCCCATCTGGAAGTCACCGCGCTTCTGGCCGACCCGGTCGGCCGCCGCGCCCTGGACCGGCTCCTGATCACGCCCACCACCATTCAGGAAAACCCTGAGCTGCGCCGCAGCTTCGAAACCTATATCTCACCGGACGGCCGCTTCGCGAGGTTCGACCTGACCCAGTCATACCGGATCTTCTCACCGGAAGCGCTCGATCAGGTCGGTAAGATCCGCCAGCGGCTGAGCGAATACCTCGGCGAAATGGGCGAGGAGGACGGCCTGCGCGCCTCGGTGCAACTCACCGGACCCAACGCGGAGACCTTCGACATCCGCACGATGACCCGGCGCGATCAGGTCCAAACCTGGATCGTCGTGCCGATCGGCGTCTTCCTCATCCTGGTGATCGCCCTGCGCGACGTCTGGGCCTGCATCAACCTTGTCGCCACGATGCTCCTGACCTATGCGTTCGCCCTGGGGACCACCCACCTGGTCTTCGTCACCTTACTGGGGGCCGAGGGGATCGACTGGAAAGTGCCCTATTTTCTGTTCGTCTTGCTCGTGGCCGTGGGCGTTGATTACAACGTCTTCCTGATGACCAGACTCCAGGAAGAAGCCCGCGCCCTGGGCCTGCGCGCGGGAATCATCAGGGCGGTGGCCCAGACCGGCGGCCTGATCTCTTCAGCCGCCGCGATTACCGCGTGCAGCTTCGCCTCGTTCCTGTTCAGTCCGCTCGGCTCGATCCGCCAGCTCGGGTTCGCCCTGGTCGTCGGCATCGTGACCGACGCCGTCCTGGTCCGCCCCTTGCTGGTGCCGATCGGCCAGTGGTTGATGTACCGTCGTCACGAGCGCCGACGCGAGAGCACCCTGAACACTCCCGCCCCACCTATCGGCCAACTGGCCAGGGTCGCGGATTGACAAGGACGTTTCGATCCCATTTCAAGTTTGAAATTCCAAATTTGAAATCATCAAAAACTTTGATTGATCTTGTGAATTGATCACGATTTTTGGAGACTCGCTCATGACCCGTCCGATTCGCGTCGCCGTCACCGGGGCTGGTGGTCAGATTGGCTACGCCTTGATCTTCCGGATCGCTTCGGGAGGACTCTTCGGACCCGATCAAGCGGTCTCGCTCGGCCTCCTGGAGATCACCCCCGCCCTGCCCTCCCTGAACGGCACCTTGATGGAACTGGACGACTGCGCCTTTCCGCTTCTGGCTGACGTCAAGGCAACCGACAAGGCCGAAGAGGCGTTCGAAGGGGCCGACTGGGTCATCCTCGTCGGCGGCCTCCCGCGCAAGGAAGGCATGACCCGCGCCGACCTGATCCGCGCCAACGGCCCGATTTTCACCGGCCAAGGCCGCGCGATCAACGCCGCCGCCGGGCCAGACGTTTGCGTCCTGACCGTGGCCAACCCGTGCAATACCAACGCCTTGATCGCCCGCTCACACGCCCCGAAAGTTCCCGCCGAACGCTGGTTCGCCATGACCAGGCTCGATCAGAACCGCGCCGCGTCGCAACTGGCGAAGAAGGCCGGCGTGCCGGTCAGCCAGGTCAAGCGAACGACGATCTGGGGCAACCACAGCGACACGCAATATCCTGACTACAAGAACGCCACGATCAACGGACGACCCGCACCCGAGGTCATCACCGACCAGCCTTGGTTCACCGAGACCTTCATCCCCACCGTGGCCAAACGCGGCTCGGCGGTCATCAAGGCCAGAGGGGCCTCCTCGGCCGCATCGGCCGCCAACGCCGCGATTGACAGCGTCCGCTCGGCCTCGTTCCCGACCGCCGCTGACGACTGGTTCAGCGCCGGCGTCGTCTCCGACGGCAGTTACGGCATCCCCGAGGGCCTGATCTACAGCTTCCCGCTCTGTTCGACCGACGGCAAAGCCCACCAGATCGTCACCGGCTTACCTATCGACGCCGACGCCCGACAACGGCTTGACGCCTCGTCCAAGGAACTCCAAGCCGAGCGCGACGCGGTCAAGGACCTGCTCGGCCCGGCCGTCTGAGTCGTCCCTTGTTTGATTCGTATCAATGCCGGCGCACGGTCTTGTAGGAGACCAACAGTCCTCAAATGGTGGGCCGTCGGGTGCCATGGGTTGTACCCAACCCGTACCGGATCCACCACCAATCACACGAGTTCCGAGTACGGAATCCGTGGCATCTTGACCCGCGATTTTAGGGTTCATGGTCCAGTAGAGTGTGTGAAACACGCCAATGGGAATCCAGCGTGTTTTACACGCCCTACAAGACCGGGATGAGGCCCTCGGGCGATGAATCCCACGCATCACAACTACCGAGGATTCGTATTCTCAATCGAGTACGTGACCGACGATCCTCATTATTCCGTTTCCTTCCCAGACCTGCCGGACATCATCACCAGTGGCGCAACTCTGACCGAAGCGTTCGGCCATGCCTGCGAGGACCTGTACCTGGAGGCACTCCAGGACGCCGGCCGAGCGCAACCAAAGGGCGCGACGCCGGCTGGTCGTCGAGACCGGATGAGGACGTTGATGCGGACCCGCCTGCCGATCCCTTGTCTGGCCGCGATCTTGACCGTCGGCCTGACCTTGAGCAGCCTTCTGGCCGGTTATGAGCCGGTCGGCGGCGATCCTGACCTCATGTACCGGCCGATCAAGTCAGAGCTGGCGAGGTCGTTGCAGCAAGGGACGTTGCCCTTCTGGAGCAACACCTTCGGCCTCGGCGTCCCTCTGGTGGCCGAGAGCCACGTCGCCGCCTTCTACCCGCCGAACTGGTTCGCCTACCGCGCCCTGAGCGTCTCGACCGCCTATCGCTTGCTGATGTGGATCCATTATGTACTGATCGC